>NZ_SJPV01000005.1:287375-560399 GCF_007860135.1 Novipirellula artificiosorum | reverse complement strand
GCTGTGTTGGTGATAGTCCAGTCCGACGTGATAGGTTATTTTCGACATTGCTCGTTGCTCCGAGTGAAATCAGGGGAAGTTAGATATCACTTGGTTTTACTCTGCAGCGAGCATTTCATCCCCATCTACGTCAGATATTGATCCCGCGATGCTTAGTAAATTTCGATCCTTATCAAAACCAATTGCTGGGTGGCGCAATCCGCGTTTTTACGCGAATTCCCCACAGCCAGAAATTTTGTTTACCAATAAGTCGCTTACAGTCCGAATTGGATAGTGAACTGGGTTCGATGGTTATCTCCCGTCGTCAGGTCCCGAACCTCCCGCCAATTGTAGTTGTATTCGATTCCCACTCCGAAACCGGGGCGCGGTGACCAGATCAGGTTGATCGCGGCGTTTTGAAGATCGCGGGCTGCCGTTGAAGCCATCAGCGGAGTCGACTCAACACGCGTCAGGCCGTAATACATGTTCGTGCGGAATTCATCCGAAAAGAAATGTTGCAACGATAGATAGGCTCCCGTTGCCCCCAGGGTTCGGAAGCCGTCCACATCGGGCGCGGCCGCGGACTGCGTTGCGGCCAGTCCCAACATGTATCCTCCGATGCCTTCTCCGCCAGTGACACCCATCCGGAGATTGTCTGTTCCGGTGAGCTGTACCCGAGAAGTCAACGCGACGCCCCAGCCGGTCCGCAAGTGTTCATCCCCGAACGGATCTTCATACCCGATGCCCCGGACCAGCGAAGCGATTTGAAACGTGCCGATATCGTTGCTGGCGAACCGGATCCTCGAAACGAAGTCGGGCAAGCGTTGCAGCGGCTGATCGTTGATGGGATCCGGCAGCGTGAAGTCGACGGAGCTAGGGTTTTCTAAAGCACACGCAATGTTGACACAATCGCTGACGCGACGAGTAAGGCGAAAGATCCCTTGTCGAACGAAAATCGAGCCAGGCTGTGCCGTTTCAGGAAGAGCCTGAGGCAAGGTGGCGGGGTCCATGAAGGTTGACCAAGTCTGTCCGGCTATTAGATTAACGTTGCCATAATCCCATTCTCCGTACGCATGCCGGAGTCGCGGTTGCGTGGCTTGAGGCGCATAGAAATCAAATTCGACAAACCCACGTAGTTTGCCAAAATCTGTACTGGCATGGGCATCAAAATTCAATCGAGAATGATTCGCCGTAAGCGTTGTCTGGCCTCGCCTTTGCGCTAGCGGTGACCCGTCAAGGGCGATGGTGCTTGGCACCAGTAACGTCCCGGACGCAACATATCCAGTATCGTAGATCATTTCCCCCCGCGCGTAGCCACCAATGCGAAGTGAAACATCCGTTCCGGGTAAAAGAATGGCTCCACGAGAATCACCTGCTTCAACCAATCGTTGTGGATCGATGGGCGGCTCAAGCAAGTCCTGCGCAGAAACGTTGCGTTCAGCTACTAGTCTGCGCAACTCTTCGACTTCAAAACGCAGTTCTTCAACGTCGGCGTTCTCCGTCGGTGACAAACGTGTTTTGGCATCCGAGTCTTGTGTGAGTCCTTGCTTGGCCAATGGCACGCCCAGAATGCCCAAAACCAAGATGAGAACGAACAGCCTCCACATTACGGCGATGCTTGCAGTGAGTTCTTGGTACATCGAAATTGCAAACGTCCTTGAACTGCTTGGTGGCTGTACCAGGACGGCAACGCTGCAGATGAGTCTCATGCACTTGTTCCTTGAAGTGATGCGGACTCCAGTACTGTGTCGTCTGATAAGAAGCGTCCGTGTAGCGTTTTAAGCGATAATATCGGTTTCTTCGACAAAATCGTTTAAGAGGGTTAGGCAAACATCCTGACATCGCTAAAGTTGCGCTTTTTGCGTACTGATTGATCGAAACCACCGCGTTTGAAGCCGAATGCCTGCGAACAGCGCTGATACAACCAATCTGTTTGCCGTCACAGCGAAACTTGTGGGTTTGAATTGGCTCGGGAAGCTTTCCTAGCTGGTGATTCAGGGCTATTTCCATAGTTTCACGGGATTTATAATCGTAGGCCTTTCTAATTGCCAGTTTGGACTTGTTCTTCAGGCCCTCCACATTGGAGCCAAAATGGCTTTTCGAATCTGCTGGCAAGGTGGTGACAGTCGGCCCCCGGTTCATCGCAGTGGGCAGTCGAACTATGGATCTCGGGCGAAGATGTGCTGCTCGTGCAAGAAGGTGACTATGTTCGACTGCATTTTGAAGGCTGGACTGCCGTTTCGACGTAAGAGATTCACTCGCGTACGCTTTTAGCTAGTAAGTTCAGATCGACAGTCACGATCAATTATTTTGACGCAGGCGAGGAGCAGGCGGCGAGAGACTGGCTTTCCTTTGCGAACTAAACGCGACTCGGAGAAGAAGCGTTTTCAATCAAACAAACGGATAAGAACGGAACATGGCTGAATACCAAATCCTCACAATTTTTGCTGCGTTTGCGTTGGCTTACAGCCTGATCGCATCACGTTTGGAGAAGACGCCGATCAATGGAGCACTTGTTTACGTTCTTGCGGGTATGCTGATTGGCCCCGATCTGCTCGATTTGATTGATCTTTCGATCGAAGGCGAGACCGTTAGCCAACTTGCGGAAATCGCACTCGCGATCTGCCTTTTCACGGACTCGTCAAACGCCAATCTGACTGTACTGCGACGTGTCGAAGCGATCCCCGTCCGTCTGCTGCTGCTGGGTTTGCCGCTGACGATTGCCCTTGGCATGGGAATCGCTTGGTTGATCTTCGGTGAACTTGGCTTTTTTGAGGTCGCGCTGATCGCCACAATGCTGGCACCCACGGATGCGGCCTTGGGAAAAGCGGTCGTTACCAATCCGGTCGTGCCTGCCAAGGTGCGTGAAAGCCTGAATGTTGAAAGTGGATTGAACGACGGCATCTGCGTGCCCGTGATCTTGTTCTTCATCGCGCTGGCAGCGGGTTCGGTCGAGGCATCCGAATCGGCCTCATTGGTTTTTCAGCTGCCGCTGAAGGTGATCGGGATCGGATTGGTGACCGGCCTTGTGCTTGCCGTAGTGGGTGGGTTTGGATTGCGAACGAGTGCTGCTCGCGGTTGGGTTGCTGGAACCTGGCTACAAATTCCTATCATCGCACTCGCCCTGCTCTGTTTTGGATTGGCACAATGGCTGGGTGGTAGTGGCTTCATCGCTGCTTTCGTAGGCGGGCTGACATTTGGCGCGTTGACGAAGCAGCACAAGGAGAAGTTCTTAACCGCGGCGGAAGGTACCGCAGACGCAGTCGCGATGGTGACGTGGTTCGCGTTCGGAACGATGGCGTTAGGAATTCTTCTGTCTGGGTTCAGTTGGCGAATTTTGGTCTACGCCCTGCTGAGCCTAACCGTGGTCCGCATGTTGCCTGTGTTCCTGTGTCTGATCGGAAAGGGACTAAAGCGAGACACATTGCTATTCATAGGCTGGTTCGGACCACGGGGCTTGGCAAGTATCGTGTTCGTCGTGATGGTCATCGCGGAAAAACTTCCGGGCAACGATACGATCGTGGCCGTTGTTGTGTGGACCATCATACTGAGCGTTCTCTTGCACGGCCTGTCCGCCAATCCGCTAGCCTCACTCTATGGTGCTCGCGCAGATGCACGCGGGGGAGAAGTCTAGAGCAGTCGACTGAGGGCTTGTCCTCAATCCACAGTGGCCCGTCTATCGCTTATGTTCTGATCTTACCCTGATCGTATCGGCCAAAGCTTGCGTGGCAACGGCAACGGTCATGCCGACAAAGATCATACCGATTATGCCAATGCCGATGCTGACCACGCACCCCATTCCAGTTTTGGGAGTGATATCGCCGTATCCGATCGACAAGCCCGTTATGAACGCGAAGTAGATCGCCCGGTCTAGTGGGATGTCTTCCAAATACGAGATCGCCACTCCACCAAGCACTAGCAGCATCAGCAGACCAACGAGTACCTCTCGGACGTGGAGGCCATAACGAACGAAGAGTCGGATAAAATCTCCAAACGCGCGGATTCGACTACTCATCGGTGTTGAACTTCACATTGGAAAACGAGTCTTGCCGCGATTCTCTGAGGAGTTCTGTCAGGTCAGCTTCCGGCTTGTCTGTCTTCTCACGAGAAGCCATCTCTCGATCTTGAGCTTCCGCGACGGTAGCAGGATCGCTTATGGGCAAGCTGTCCAAATCCATCGGTGCCTCGATCATTGACACTGATGATTCCATCTGATTTCCAGCGGAGAAGCCGCGGCATCGCACTTCCCAGCCACCTCCAAGTGCTTTGTACAATTGAACCAGGCTGGTCGTCACATCACCTTGCGCCTGCGCTAGCTGGTTTTGCGATCCAACGAGCGCTCCCTGCAAGAGGAAGACACCAGTGAAGTCCGTTTCGCCTTCCTCATACGAGAGCGTCAGCAGCTTTAACGCTTCCTCGGTCGCCTCCACACTTTTCTGGAGTGTTCGATACCGCTGCTGGGTCTTGAGAAACGCAACGATCGCATCTTCCACTTCTTGGTTCGCGTTCAGCACGGTGCCCTGGTAACTGGCAATCAGCTCCTGCAGACCGTACTGTTGCAATTGGACATTATTCTTGATGCGACCGTAATTCAATAGGTTCCATTGAAATCCAGGGCCGACCGAACCAGCGTTGCTCGCTGACCGAAATAGATCACCGAACCGCTCACTCTCCCATGCAATCTGGCCTGTGATCGTGAAGGCAGGGTACAAGTCAGCGATCGCAATTCCGATCTGCTCACTCTGTGCTGCGACGGATCGTTCGGAGGCGCGAACATCCGGTCGCCTGCGCAGCAAGTTGGCTGGAATGCCTACCACGACGTCCGGCGGTGCGGTTGGGATTTCGCCTTCGCCGAGCATGGGTGAAAGATCTTGAGTGGGGAGCCCCAGCAGCGTGCAAAGCTGGTTGTTCGCCTGGCGGAGTTGAATCTCGATATTGGGGATACCCGCTCTGGTTGATTCAAGACTCGACGTGGCAAGATAGACACCGGTAAATCCGGTTGCACCACTGTTCGCTTTCTTCTGAGTGAGTTCCAGCGAGCTTTCTTGGATCTCTGCATTGCGTTTCGCGTACTCAAGTTCTTTTTGCGAGGTTCGATAGTCAGTATAGGCCGTTGCCACTTCCGCGAACAAGCTGATCATGATGGCATCGCGGTCGCCGACCGAGGCTTCTAAGTTAGCTTCGGCCGACGCGATGGAGCGACGATAACGCCCCCACACGTCGACTTCCCAGGCAAGGTTGAACCCAGTGGACCATTTGTCAAACGCGCGAAGAGGGACGGGCGTCGCAACGGACTGGCTCTCAAGAATCCTGTCGTATTGACCGTACGCTGTTTGAGATTGAGGAAACAGGTTTCCAACGTTGATGTCACGGATCGCGCGTGCCTGCATCACCCGCCATCCCGCTTCACGGAGCGACAGATTCTGTTGGTATGCTGTCTGAATCAGGCTGTCGAGCAACGGATCGTTGAGGTTCGACCACCACTGAGGATCGCTCCAGGTGGTTTGATCAAGGTGCACCTCGCCGGCATCAATCCAATTTTCCGAAACGCTTGCCTGGGGTTGGCAGTACTCAGGGCCGACTTTCAGCTGGTTGTGAGCCCATTGCTTGAGTTGGCAGCCGGTGTTGCAGAGGAGGCCAACTGCAAGGAGCAACGAACGCAAACAAGCCGTCTTTCCTAGTCGACGGTTGAGCGCGTTCATTTTCCTCAAGACTCCGTCCCCTGGGCGATCCAATGCGTAGCAAATGCGATGTCCGGCCAATCCGTAAAGGCTGAACTACTGGAGAATTCGGCACGACCGCCTCGAAATCCTGATTCCATTGGATGTTTTTGGTGCCACAGGCCCCAATTCTCTCAATTCAGGCAGGACGACTAATACAATGTGTACTGTTCGTATTTATTTTTGCTAATCGTTAAAGCCGGTATTTCCCGATGTTGGCCGATCAGATCCCGTCCGAGATTTCTTTCACCTGGGTCTACCTGCCGCCCTTCATGATCACGGTGGTATTGGGATATCTAGCCACGCTTGGACTGACACGCTTGCTCAACGCAACGGGGCTGAGTCAGTATTTCTGGCGGACTGAGATCGCGTTCCTCGCTTTCTGGGTCATGCTGACGTCACTGATTGGCCTTTTCTATTTGCCGCCCTGATCAACGCAATCGCAAACGTGACTGGGGCATCCTGCCCCAGAAATCCCAAGACTACTGCGGCTAGAAGCTACAGTCACAAGGCTCAACAACATAGTTTGATGAATAAACAATGCTATCCAAAGACTCGATCAAGAAGCTCATCCCCAAGCTTGTCACGACGACCGTTGTAGTGGCAGCCTCGGCATGTGCTTATTTGCTTTACAGCCGATACCAGTGCGCTCCCTGGACGCGCGACGGTCAGGTGCGGGCGGATGTAGTGCAGATCGCTCCGCGGGTGAATGGTTACTTGGTAAAGATTTCGGTCAAGGACAATCAAGCGGTCAGCAAAGGTGATCTGCTGTTTCAAATTGACCCCAGCCAATACCAATTGGCCGTTGATCAAGCAGAGGTATCGCTGATTCAGGCGAAACAAAGCGTCGCTCAATTGGAGGCCGCCGTCCGCGCCGCCAAAGCGGGGGTCAAACAGAGCGAGGCTGCCGCGATATCGGCGAAGAGCCAAATCGATGCTGCCCAGGCCGGTGTGGAGTCGGCTAACGCGTCGGTGGCAGAAGCCGAGTCGGGAGTCACCTCCGCCACGGCAAAGATCGCTCAAGTCAAGGCGCAACTCGCCGAAGCCCAGCGAGAGGCCGAGCGAGCCCAGAAGCTTGCCGACAGCAAAGCGGGGTCAGTGCAAACCGCGCAGGCAAAGGCGGCTTCGGTGCAAGCGTATCAGGCGGAAGTCGATAGTGCGAACGCCGGTCTTGCACAGGCCAAGTCAGCCGTCGTGCAGGCGCAGGCAGCCGTCCGTGAGGCGAAAGCCAATTTGGTGATTGCCGAGAACGGATTGGCCGAAGCCGAAGCTGGCGTGTTGACCGCCAACGCCGACTTGGACCAAGCCAAGGCAAACTTGGGTGAACCGGGTGATGCGAACTATCGCATCCAAAGCGCAAACGTGCAGTTGGAACAAGCACAGCTCAATTTGAACTGGACTTCAATCTACGCCCCTGCCGACGGCTATATCTCCAACATGAGCCTGTTGGGCGACACGTTTGTTTCGGCCGGGACGCCCTTCGCGCTGTTTGTCGATTCGTCTTCCTTTCGGGTCGATGCCTATTTCCAGGAAACAAAGCTGAAACATATCCAGCCCGGCGACGAAGCGATCATCACGCTGATGAGTCATCACAACCAGCCTCTGAAGGCGCATGTCGAGAGCATCGGTTACGCCATCAATCCACCCAACCTCGCTCAAACAGACGGCCCCAGCAATATCGTTCCCACGATTCAACCCACGTTTGAGTGGATTCGATTGGCTCAGCGTGTCCCGGTGCGGATCCGCTTTGACAATATCCCCAAGGACATTCACTTGGTGTCCGGTATGACTGCGTCCATCGCGATTCGTAAGTAGTGACTGGTGATTCTTTCGGTGGCTGTGGCTTTCGGCCGAGGTGCTGGAGCAAGATGTCCCAGCCACGACATGATACTGCAACTAAAAGACAACCACACACGTGATCCCTACGCCAACTGTCGTGAACATGCAGCAAGCTTTCAAGCTTGCGCTCAGTATGGTGCTGCTATATTGGCTCGCGCTGTCGTTGAACTGGGAGTTGCCAAAGTATGGTGCCCTGGCAATCGCACTGATCAGTCTGGATACCACCGGCGCGTCGCTCAGCAAAGGCATCATGCGGATCATCGGTACAACGTTTGGTCTGGGCGTGGGAATGTTGGGGTTGGCCTTGTTCGCACAGGACAGTTCTCTCACGCTTGTGTACCACGCGCTCTACCTCGTCGTGATCGGCTACTTCATGCAGTCCAGCCGGTACGCCTATGCATGGCTCGTCGCCGGGTTCATGCCATCGCTCGTCTGGGCGACGACCTACGGCAAGATTGACTACGCCTTCTCCTTCGCCACCTTCCGATACTTAGAGACGACTGCGGGAGTTGTCATTTACACAGCCATCAGCATCATTCTTTGGCCGCAGCACGCGGGAGATGCACTCAACCGGCATGGTCAAGAATTCTGGCAGCAATTCCAGGAACTGTTCGCTACGTATCGTCATCAATTGGAAAAGGGAGAGCTCACCGATGACGCACCCGCAAAGCGAGCTAAACTTGCCGGAACCTTATCACAGATGCTGTCGACCATTGATGCGGCGTATGGGGACACACCGTCGGTTGCCTCGAGAAAACGTGCTTGGGAATCCTTTCGCGTCGCGAGTCGTGCGACCGTCGACGCGATGGAGCCGTGGCAGCAGAGCATCGCTGACTGTCGGCAACTGGACTTGGACCGCCTGTTACCGCAAGTCCACTCTTCGCTCGAAACACTACAGCAGCGGTTAGCGCGGATCGAGAGTTTGTGGCAAGCAAGATCGGCCGGCGAAGAGGCCAGCGAACCTGAGGATGGTGATGAATCGCTGCTGCAGTGGCAGGAATTGAAGCTGGTCCAAGATTCGGGCGTCCGGCTTTCTCATCTTGAACGAGCGGCGTTGTTGAACTTTGCCAGTCAATTGAATTTGCTTCATCGAACCAGCGGCAGACTGCTACGCATCATGCGTGTACTCTCGGACCTCTCGCCGGTCAAGGAACTCGATGCGCACGCATTGCCGACGGACCTTTATCGGCCGCCGCGGTGGGACGCTGCGAGGTTCACCTTTGGATTGCTTCCTGCGGTCTCATTCATCGTCGGTTGGTTTTTCTGGATTTACGTCAATCCTCCCACCGGTCCAAGTGTGCCCAACCTGGCCGTGAGTTTTGGCTTGATGGCCGTGAGGACGCCTATGAACGTATTGCGTCTCGTTCCTATCGTGTTCATTGTCTTGTGGGGCTTGGTGGCGCCGGTGTATTTTCTAGTCATGCCGCGTCTCAGCACCGGACCGGAGCTGCTGTCGCTCATCTTTGTTTTTGTGTTTCTCGCTCGATTATTCCTCGTTGGTCGATTGACGGCGCTCCGATCGGTCGTGCTGCCGGCATTCGTGGTGATCAGCGGAATCAGCAACAATCAAAGTTACTCGTTCATGGGGATTGTCAGCGGAGCCATGTTGGTTCTGTTTGCCCTGGTCATCGTTGGCATCGTGCAGACGCTGATGGGTTCGATGAAATCAGAACAGACGATGCTGAACAGTGTTCGTTGGTTCTTTAGTGGTTGTGCAAGAGTCACCAGCTCCTATGCGTGGGAGCGCCATGGAAATCGCACCGGGTCGCAAGTCCAACGAAAACGATACTTGGACTCGATGGTCTTGCCGGCATCCGCGAAAGTCCAAGCATTGAAAAAACGGCTTGACTACAAGCAGTTTCCCGATAATTCACCGGACAAGGTTCAGCAGTTAGATGACGCCATGCAAAGCATTGTCAACCGTCTCCAGGCGCTGGAGAACTCTCAACATGAGTTCGCCAACCACGCAAAACAGTTGCCTGATTCCTTTGCCGTCGTGACCGATCGACTTCGAGTGTCTCTGCAGAGTGTGTTTGAACGCTGGGCCAAGCTCGAGCCGCGCGATGTGATGAATGATCAGCAAACCGAACTAAAGCAGTTCACACACGAATTGGAAAGCCAGTTTGATGGACTGCAAGCGAATTCCGAGCAGTCCGAATTTGACGACGAGGTGCTCGCGAGCCTCTACGCGACGATTGGAAGCGTCCGGGGTCTAGTCGATGCCATGGCCAACGCGCAAATGGTGCTTAACCAGATCAACTGGAACCAATGGGCCACACCGCGTTTTTGAGCTACTTCGACCGGTTTGTCCACTGTTTATCACACGTGTGAACGGAGTTGAAAACACGCCTTTATCGCGAGGATATCCAAACCGAACTAACATTCTTTGTCGGCGGTGCAGGAACGAAGGTGCATTCCTTAGCGGTGCCTGCAAAAGCAGCATACCAATCAAATGACGTTTTAATGATGACGACCTATGAAATACCTGTTCCTAAATCCGTCCACAATCGCAGTACTATTACATGGACTGATCGTCGTTGCACTTTCGGCTCGCGTTGTAATGAAGCGACCGGCAACAGGAGTCGCCCTGGCCGGGATGCTTCTTGTTTCGGAAACGCCGTTTGTTGGCGCGGCTGCTGATCTACTGATTGGAGAACGCCTCATTGGCAGACGACGTGGGCAAGGCATCAAGACGATGCGTGTGGATTTCCGAGAGATAGCGGATGCTACGATCCGGAAACGATTGACGGATGTTGATTGGCCTCGGCACTCGCCCGACGTCCAGTGCATGGACAAAATCGGTCGTCGACTGATCGGATTTCCTACAGTCTGCGGTAGCAATTTCGACTTAATGTCGAATACGCAAGAGATCCTCGAAGCCATCGTCAACGACATTGATTCGGCGAAGACAAGCGTGCTGATGGAGTTCTACATCTGGAATGCCGGGGGCACTGCAGATGAAGTCCTGGAGGCTGTGATTCGGGCAGCCAAGCGTGGTGTCGTTTGTTGCTTGTTAATCGACGCGCTTGGCGCACGACCTTGGTGGAGGACCGAGCAAGATGCAGCAAACCTATTGATGTCCCGCCGGCCCTTCGGTCCAATGCCATGCCGAACGAAGCGTCTTGCACTTGAACGATTCGGGAACGCTGTTAGCGCACCGAAGGCCGGTTGCGCTTTTTGCATATTGATTTCTGGACTTCGAGCCTTCCGCTGAATGGCCCTCAACACCCAAAGCCGTTAGGTTAGAGACCTGTCGAGAAACCGCTGACATGTCAAACCTATTCATTCCATTGACGATGTGAATCGGTCCTCGGGGGCATTCATCTGGAAGTTGTTGCTGGGTGTGCTTTACTTGCTGGGTGGGATTTCAGTGCTGTTCGCTCCCGGCATCGCCGCTCTGACGCTGAGCGTGGTTTTGGCCATCAGCATCGTTGTGCAGAGTTTGATTCAGGTGGCGACGGCCTTTCAAGTTCGACCAGAGCAAGGTTGGAGCTGGCTATTGTTTAGCGGCGTCACGGGCTTGTTCCTGGGCGGTCTGATCTGGGCACAGGGGCCAGCGGGTGCCGTCTGGTTGCTGGGCGTCTGGTTCGGTTTGAATCTGTTGTCCGATGGCATTGGACTGGCCATGGCCTCCTGCGTGATTCGCGCAAAACTTAAACAGCAAGATCGTTTGGAAGCACCAGAAGCAGCCTAGAGCGAAGCGCCCCGTTGGACAAAGTCGAAGAAGAAATGAAAGGCCAGATTGGAACGCTCATCAAATCCAACCTGACCCACGAACAGGAAGCGAAGCTCAACGCGGGATTCGGCGAGGAATAGAACTCGAGCTTTTAACCCGACCGACGTGAAGAAAGAATTCAAAAGCAAAGTCAATGAATATGAAAACTGAAAAACATACCCTTCTTGCGTTGGCAATACTCATCTGTTCCATCACGCTCGCCTTGCCCGCGATAGCCCAGGAAGAGACGCCCGCAGGCCCCGTGCTATTCACGAACGTCAACGTGTTTGACGGCGTGAACGAAGCATTGATTGAAAACGCCAACGTCGTCGTGACCGGCAACTTGATCACCGCAGTTTCGACCGAACCACTTGCTGTCGCCGGCGGCAGGGTCATCGACGGTGGTGGCAGAACGTTGATACCGGGCCTGATCGACGTTCACTGGCACACCTACTTATCGAACATCTCGGTGGGCCAACTTCTTCAGAATTCTGATATGTCCGACGTTGCGATTGCCGGACTGCTCGGCGCCGAGCAAACATTGATGCGCGGTTTCACAACAGTCCGCGACATTGGCGGTAATCCGTTCGCCGTCAAGAAGGTCATTGATGCTGGTAAATTTCCCGGTCCACGGATGCTTGTGTCCGGTCCTCCATTGGGGCAAACCGGAGGCCACTTTGATTTAACGCCCTACAGTGACGTTCCGCGCAATCCGGGCGCCCCGCTTTCGTATTGGGAGCGTAATGGACTTATTGCGATTGGAGACGGTGTTCCGGAGGTGACTAAAAAAGCACGCGAAATCCTGCGTATGGGCGCCACTCAGATCAAAATTGCGGGCGGCGGCGGAGTAACGTCTACTTACGACCCATTGGATGTCACACAATTCAGCTATGAAGAAATCAAAGCGATCGTCGACGTTGCAAAAAACTGGAACACGTACGTCGCAGCACATATCTTTACCGACGAGGCGATTCAGATCGCGATCAAGGCCGGAGTTAAGTCAATCGAACACGGCAATTTGATCAAAGATCCCAAGACTCTTCAGATGATGAAAGACAATGGTGTCTGGCTGAGCGCGCAGCCAATCCTGAACGATGAGGATGCACTGAAGTTCGAAAACTCGATCAGTACAAGAAAATTCATCGAAGTCACCGATGGCACGGACAGAACCTACAGGATGGCGAAAGCGATCGGAGTGAAAATCGCTTTCGGCACCGATCTATTGTTCGATCCCGCTTCGGCGGCACGGCAAGGAAAAATGGTTGTTAAGTTGCAGCGGTGGTTCACGCCGTATGAAGCACTCAAGATGGTGACCTCGACCAATGCCGAACTATTGACGATGAGTGGTCCACGTCATCCTTATCAGGAAGGGCCTCTTGGCGTCGTCAAGGAAGGAGCCTACGCGGATCTGATCCTGGTCGACGGCAATCCTCTCGAAAATCTTGACCTCGTAGGTGATGCGGCGAAGAACTTTGTCGTCATCATGAAGGACGGCAAGATTTACAAGAACACGCTGCGTTAGGAAATGGCCGGTCATGTGTTGTTGCCACGTTCGCCAAGGCGTGGCCCGACCCACCGTCTGGCGACGATCGCTGCAACGAAACGGGACAACTATTCACAGCCCGCATCAAACATACGTAATGACTAAGAGATGAAGTCCCATGAAACGAAACGTAGCACTAATTTGTATCGCAATAGTCTCGTCATTTTTTGCAGGTCAATATGCATTTGCTCAGGAGCATAACGCGCAAGATATTTCTCAGAAGCTTGAGAACGTTTCGCAGGGTCTAGTGGGCCGCATGGGAGTGGCTGCACAGGAAATTGGCTCAGGGGTGAGCGTCACCATCAACGGCAATGAGGCGTTTGTTATGGCGAGTACCTATAAAGTTGCAATTGCAACCACCTTGCTGGACCTCGTCGATAAAGGACAACTTAAGCTCACCGATTTCATTGATGTCCCACTAGAAACGATGGTCGTCGGGCCCAATCCGATCACCGTGAATTTCGTTCATCCCGGTGTAAAGTTGTCGGTCGCCAATTTGATTGAACCCATGATCACCGAAAGCGACAATACGGCGACGGACACCTGTCTAAAAGTAGCGGGAGGTCCGGAAGCGGTGACGAAGATGTTGCGCAGTATTGGGATTACAGAGCAACGAGTTGATCGGGAATGTTCCGAAATTTTGCGGGACTTCTATGGTTTACAGGACAAGGCCTACGCAACCGTAGCCGCAGAAGCCTATGCCATCGTGTGCAGCGACGACTTATCGAACGGTTTACCTCCTCTCGTCTTTCCCGATTTCGTCGTCCAGGATTTTAAACGCCCGCCACGACGGTCAAGTTCTTCGACCACCGGCGTCATGGACTCCATCTCGAGGTACAACCCAAAGATCCGCCGCACCTTCGCCGCCTCGTCCGCGTTGACCACCAACTTCGGGCTTGGCCCGGATCGATCGACGTCGTAGCCCAGCACCGGGATACCGCCCGCCCATTTCCCACGCCGTCGCTGAGCCGCGATTTTGTCGCGAATCCGCTCGCCGATGATCTCCCGCTCAAATTGAGCGAACGAAACCGTTTGCCCTCGTACTCAAATCCGTCCGTCAATACGAGCACGCGAATCATCTGGCCCTTGTATCGCCGTTCCAGAAAGCTGCCCGGCGGTGGCAATCGAGGATCCCAGTCGACGTATCCATCTTCTTCGGGGGTGGCCCGACGAACGTTATCCAGAACCTCTTCGTAGAGCGATCGCAGTTCATTGACTGTCTTGTCCTCGAGCGCAGCAACCGCCAATCGAGTTTCATCCGTCATCGGCTCACCTCCGTGTTAGCTTGCTCCGATTCGGAGACGATCGACAATTCGTTGATGTCGAGCGATTCGGAATCTTGTTCGACATCGACTTGATTCGATTGACGAGTGTAGATCGCACATTGCGTCGCACGTTGTTCTGCCTTGGACCGGCAGCGAGCTAATGCACGCGTAAGAATGGCAGCGATATCGCTACGTCTTGCCTCACTCATGAATGGGTACCTCGAGATTCGAAACGCATTTGACCCCGCAAATCACTGTGTTTTTGATGCGTTCGCAACTGAGGGGGTGGCTGCCAGCCCATGTTGCGGCCGAGATGCGAAGAATGGCCGGGTAATGCGTCGATACGACAATCACGGCCAGAATGCGAGCATTCAAAGGCGAGCAACCGAAACAATGAATGCTAAACGGTATTACAAACCGTTGCAGGAGAAGCTCCCAACCTTCCAACGACACCGACAGGTTTCAAGCAACGACCCATCTACCGTTTACCAGTCAATGCCCGGCAGATAGAAGCCGATGATGGTTCGGACTCATACGACCGTGGCTCAATCCAGACATCGTTGAAGTCGTCCAGTTCGAAATAGTCTTCGAGAAAGTCATTCTCTGGCGACCATTCAAAGTCATTGTCGGGTTCCGTAGGACGCGGAGGCAGAGGGTCGATCAGTCGGGCTTTCACTGCCTCCTGCAGAAGTTCCCGTTGGCTTCGCCAAAGCCACTTCCATCGACGCCGACGTCTTGGTTGGGCCACCGCAATTCGCTTCACGAGCGACGCGAGTTCGGCGACTTCTGTGATGGCGTCTGTTTCCAGCGTGGACAGCCGCTTGATGTTCTTCTTCGAAATGTTCGATTGCTCGAGGAAACCGTGGATCTCACCCAACCGTAGCAACCGTTGTTGCTCGATCTTTGGCATTCGTCTGCACTTACGACAGATCCTCGACTTAGGACCGCGACCGCCAAATTGTTCACTTGGCCGCCAGCGGCCACAGAGTATGCAGCCACGTCCCATGGTTCACGCACCCCGTCCCAATGAATTCGTTGCCACTTGAGATCCTTCGATCATTGTCAATCGCCAAAGTGCGACAAGTCAGAATCATCAAGCTCGGACCACAGCTGGTCAACGTACTCTTGAGCATCCTCGGCTACGATTAGCTCTTCAGGATCTCGATTGTCGTCCAATGCCGAATAGGTATTCTGAAGCATGTTTGGACGGAACAAAAGTTCTGACCCAGCAACTTTGCGAAATCCGAGGCTCGCCAATTCTTTCGGCTCCAGATTAGTCGTATGCTTCCACATCACCGTGGCAGTGTCCTCGGGAAACATGTGGCAGAGGGAATCGAGAATAAACGTCCTCCATGAATTGACGTCTGGATGAAACACTGCTCCATGGATAAAGACTAGACCTTGGACGGGATCGTCGAAACCGAAGTCCTCGCGAATCCCAAGGAAGTTGATGTCCGGCTCAATGGTGGCCTCATAGACTTGCATCCAGGCCGCCGAATCGGCGTCACAAATGTGCAGGATGCTCTGACCTTCGCTATCTGCACGGGCGATGTCGAGGTAGTCGACAGCCAAACGAGCTGCGATCGTCGGCTCATCACCGTTGGTATGGCACCAAACGTCCATCTCGCTTCTGCGGAAATAGTGAGTGGGGTCGGAGGGTTTCAAGTAGAAGGTTGAGTGGCAATCAATTCGCATCGGGTTCACTTCCGTGGCTGGTCTCGTCAATTGGAAGTGAGACAGTTTAGCGAAGACGCAATTGCAGACCAGAGAGGACCTGCTGAACGAAGAAGAGCGTTGGCAATCGCTTGCATCCTTGCGTCGAACCGCCGTATGCGGACCCGCATGTACGGTGGTGTGGGAGGGCGCCCGGGGCAACCCGGTCCCCTATCCCGATTGCGATGGTTATCCGCCGTTGTGGATTCTAACCGAATAGCGAAACGATCACGACGACCGCGGGTACAGTCCACATGGCCGCGAGTAAGGCAAACGCTAATCCCAATGATCCGTTTCGGCTACGATAAGTGTTCGGTGCGCAACAGACGCCGACGGTCAATCCGGTCGCGGCGGCGATCGAAAGTGCGAGACTTTGAGGTCCGGGTACGGCTGCTGCGGTTAGGCAATAGGCCAAAGCCGCTGACGCAACCATGGCGAAGGAGTTTTGCAATTGCTGCCTATTCCATTGACGCGAAATGGCGATACCTTCTTCCAACTTCTGCAAGTCTAGGTTTGACATTTCAGATGCTCCTCGTTGTTCGCTTGAGGTTGAACGTAAACAGGGCGTGGCCATGTTGCCATCAGATCGACGCGCGTCAGTCGGATAAAGAATCCATGTAAGTCCAAGGTTTGATGGGTGGGAGTCATTCGTAATTAAACTGGCGACTCGGACCCGTGATGCTGACAGACGGTATCTGTCAGTCACATTCGCTCCACCCACCAAACACAAGGAAACTTCGGTATGAGAATTCTCGCTCTTGACCTCGGCAAACTCAATACGATGTGCTGCTTCTTTGACACAAAATCACGAAAGCACTCATTTCTCAACGTCACCACTCGCCGCGACTCCCTCACCAGCGTCTTTAAGAATCGCAAAGCCAACCTTGTTGTCATGGAGTCGTGCGGCCCTTCAGGGTGGATCAACGACTTGGCCCAATCGCTCGGCCTCTCCACGCTCGTCTGCTCGACCAACGAGGAAGCTTGGCGATGGGCCAACGTCAAACGCAAAACCGACAAAGACGACGCACTCAAGCTCGCTCGATTAGCCGCCATGCGGGAACTCAAACCGGTCCACATGCCGTCGCAAGAGCACCGCGAGTTTCGCTCACTGGTCAAGTATCGCAAGACACTCGACCGCCGCATCAACAAAGCCAAAAACACCATCCGTGCCTGGTTCGTCAACCACGGCATCACGATCGACTCGGGGGACAAGGCGTGGCACACTGGACGCGAGCACATCGACTCGTTCCGTAAACCGATCCAAGAGTGTGGAGCCGACGAACTCTGGAAGGGTGAACTCGACATCGAACTGACGATCCTCGATTCATTGACACAGCAATTGGACATGATCGTCAATAAACTCGAAGCGATTGGTAAAACCGACCCACGCATTGTACGTCTGATGACGATTCCCGGTGTCGGACCTCGAACGGCTGAGATCCTGGTAGCCTTGATCAAACACGGAGCCACGATGGACAACCAGTATCGGCCGCCTGATGCCTTTACATCGACGAACGAATCGGACCATCGTGGCTTCTCAAACCAATTCTACACCCAACTCTTTTACCAACACAACCTATTGCGGAGATTCGGGAAGCCCAAACATCATTCACTAAGACCGACGCCAAGGAGAAGACCTACCCTGAGTGTGATGAGCACCGAGACAAGTTGACCCTGATCTTTCGCCCTAGGACCGATCGCAGTTGCGAATCGCAGAAAGCCCAGACACGTCGCCCTAAAGAATGTGCCACACCAACGGAAGGTAGCTTGCTGCTCATAGAAGCCTCCAGGCAAGCTGCACCCACCTCGAGCCGATGACCGTACAAGCGATCGTTGAACCGTGCATGGATAACTGAGAGGACGGCAGTCCGCAGTGAGCGGATCTATCAGAGTTCAAATGCGTTCACACCTCGAATAGTCGTTTAATCAACATCCTTGACTGAAAGTCGCAGTGATTCGTGTGCGGCCCACTCCCTCGAAGCTCTCCAACAAAGGCAACCTCCGCCTGCCCAACGTCTCCACCGCCTGTCGTTCGCCAAGCTCGCTATCGCGAGTGCCGGGCGAGCGACCAACAGGCGGCTCCGACGAAGGCAGGCTCCAAAGGAGATTTCAACTCAAATGACATAACAACAGGAAATCGGAAAAAGTGGAGACCCGCCACTTGCACAACCTCGGACTTCATAGTCGGCGGCCATCACCGGGCGACCGCCCAAGGCTATTCATTTGTAAACACGCTACCGGTCGGTCCGGTTCGCGACGTGGTTATCCACCGATCGCGCAAACACACGAAAATGACGGGTAAGCTCAACGGTTGCGATACCGGCCAAGGGCGCGGCTAGAGGAATCACGTAAAAGTCGTTGTACCAAGAAAACATTTCTTCTAAGCGGTATCCCAAGATACGGCCCGGTAACGATGCCAATTCGCCCAATAGTACGATCAGCAGCGATGTAAAGCACGCCGTTTCAGCGAAGATACCGAGAGTAGTCAGACGCAGAGGCAGTTTTTTCCATGGGCGGCACAATACATAAAGCTTCGTAGTGACCAGGGCAAGGACTGAAATAACGACACATCCAATTGCAATACCCCATGGATCGGATGCAGCACTCTCTGCAATATTGCGAAACCCGCCAATAAAGCCAAGGGCAACCACAAGCGTTACGAAAGCGGTAAGCAGCCGCACACCGGAAGCAACCGCAAAGGAAATGTTTCCGGTTTCGCTAGAATCATGATGCAACGATGGAGCGTAGGGATTCATAAGCTTGGAATTGGTCTTCATTCCGATAACGGTACCGATCAGCCGGCGACCGAAGTGGACTCTCCACTGTCAGCAACGTCACCGCCGCCGCTCCGTTGCATCGCATGGTTCGTCGCTTGTTTGGAGCGGTCAACGTAGTGCCGACCGGATTCGGATTGTTGACGCTGCAAATCATCAACAATCCGATCAAGGTCGTTGTCGAATTTCGCCGCGAGGCGATGACGAGCGTCTCGAATTTGTTGTGTGATTGGATTAGTCATCAGTATCCCCGGGGATTTCAGGTGGCGAGCAAATCACTGGAGGCTCAAAACCCGCGTCACGGCAAGCCTGCTCGATCTTGGATCGCATTGTCGCGTTGGCGATGTGTTTAAAATTCCAGGTCACCAAGTATTGTACTCGCTGAACTGCCGCAACGGCAATGTGCAAAGCGTCACGCGGTTCGGATGGTGGGACAGCACCCTCGGCATTGAGTACGCCTGCCAACGCTCTTGCTTCGTCGGTGATCGCAAGGACGGTCAAGTCACGGAGGACATCCAGACGCTCGTAAGCGGCTGCCAAATCGCCATCACTGCATTCATCAATGACAAGCTGCGAGATCGCAAGTTCGTATTGGGCTGCCGCAATGTTCCACCAGCTTCTCGTTGCCCGTTGGCGGGACGCGACATCCGGGTTTGAGTGGATGCGTCCAGCGACATTGCCAATCACAGTTGTTTCGACGTAGATTGAGTCCATTGCGTTATTCTAACGTCGACGAAAGAGTCCGAGGTTTGATGGGTGGGAGTCATTCGTAATTAAACTGGCGACTCGGACCCGTGATGCTGACAGACGGTATCTGTCAGTCACATTCGCTCCACCCACCAAACACAAGGATACTTCAATATGAAAATTCTCGCTCTTGATCTCGGCAAATTCAACTCCGTCTGCTGCTTCTTTGACACAAAAACCCGAAAATCACGCTTTCTTACTACCCCCACCGAGCGGAAACACATCGCTAGCGTCTTGAAGAACGCCAAGGTGGACCTCGTCGTCATGGAAGCTTGCGGACCCTCAGGCTGGATTAACGACTTGGCTCAATCGCTCGGCCTCTCCACGCTCGTCTGCTCGACCAATGAGGAGGCTTGGCAATGGGCCAAAGTCAAACGCAAAACCGATAAAGACGACGCCCTCAAACTCGCTCGATTGGCCGCCATGCGAGAACTCAAACCGGTCCACATGCCCTCGCAAACGCACCGCGAGTTCCGCTCGCTGGTCAAGTATCGCAAGATGCTCGACCGACGTATCAACAAAACCAAAAACACCATCCGTGCCTGGTTCGTCAACCACGGCATCACGATCGACTCGGGGGACAAGGCGTGGCACACTGGACGCGAGCACATCGACTCGTTCCGTAAACCGATCCAAGAGTGTGGAGCCGACGAACTCTGGAAGGGTGAACTCGACATCGAACTGACGATCCTCGATTCATTGACACAGCAATTGGACATGATCGTCAAAAAACTCGAAGCGATTGGTAAAACCGACCCACGCATTGTACGTCTGATGACGATTCCCGGTGTCGGACCTCGAACGGCTGAGATCCTGCTCGCCTTGATCAAACACGGAGCCACGATGGACAACCAGTATCGGCCGCCTGATGCCTTTACATCGACGAACGAATCGGACCATCGTGGCTTCTCAAACCACTTCTACACCCAACTCTTTTACCAACACCCTATTACGGAGATTCGGGAAGCCCAAACATCATTCACTAAGACCGACGCCAAGGAGAAGACCTACCCAAGTGTGAGAAGCACCGAGACAAGTTGACCCTGATCTTTCGCCTTAGGATCGATCGCTGTAGCGAATCGTAGAACGATCAGACACGTCGCCCTAAAGAATGTGCCACACCGATGGAAGGTAGCTTGCTGCTCATTGAAGCCTCCAGGCAAGCTGCACTCACCACGAGCCGATGACCGTACAAGTGATCGTTGAACCGTGCATGGATAACTGAGAGGACGCAGTCCGCCGTGAGCGGATCTATCAGAGTTCAAATGCGTTCACACCTCGAATAGTCGTTTAATCAACATCCTTGACTGAAAGTCGCAGTGATTCGTGTGCGGATCACTCCCTCGAAGCTCACCAACAAAGGCAACCTCCGCCTGCCCAACGTCTCCACCGCCAGTCGTTCGCCAAGCTCGCTATCGCGAGTGCGGGGCGAGCGACCAACAGGCGGCTCCGACGAAGGCAGGCTCCAAAGGAGATTTCAACTCAAATGACATGACAACAGGAAATTGGAAAAAGTGGAAACCCGCCACTTGCACAACCTTGGACTTCATAGTCGTCGGCGATCAGCGGGCCGGGACGCTTGATTTTCCATTCGTAAAATCCTGCAAGCCCGGCTCCGTTGCAGTACGCCCAACGATGGGCGTGATCTTGTGGGGTGAAAGTCCCCTGTGCTTAGTTCCGGTTTTCTTTATGGGAGTCATGATACCAAATGGATAGCTCGTAAAGAACAGTACGAGGCGAGGGCAACTGCGGCGAGGTGACAGACCGTGGAGAGGAAGCCTGCGAAGATGATCGGTAAGCCAGCAAAGAATCGTCGCTGGACATCTTCTCGCCAAGACCCGCCAGGTGACGAACAGAAACCACATACGAGGCCGACGACTCCAGGCGAGCGGGCTGCTGACCGCGAAGCCAAACCGGAAGATGGGGCGCAGGTAGATGTGGCACTTGGGTGGGGATAGATCACGTGTTTTCAAGTCACAAGCGGCTTTGAAACGTCCCTTATTTGGGAAGGGTCTTCGAACCTGTGCCCGCCAGTAGAGCTTGCTCGAACGCGGGGTGGAGTGCGGCATCCGGTTCGTTTACCCTCAACAAAAGCTACTCGCTGTTTCGAAGATGGTGAACTCGACTTCGTTTTCATCGATGGCGACCACTCGTACCAATCGGTCAAAGCCGACCTAACCGCATGGCACCCCAAACTCCGCCCCGGTGGTATCCTCCTCGGCCACGACTACGATCCCGAGCGGTTTCCGGGAGTTGTGAATGCAGTTGAGGGATTTGCCAATCAACAACAACTGAAACCAAGTCGTCACAAACACAGCATCTGGCATCTAGCACCTATTTAGGAATTGGCCGAAGCCCCCTCTGCCGGCGAGCGAGGAAGACTATGTCACCATTTCAACCACGCTTTTCACCTCATGGTGATGCGGCATCTCTGCGAAAGGATGCGCCGAATTTCGAAAGATCACTGTCCTGGCGCGTTACCCAGTCGGAGTTCGTGGTATTCCTACGATAGATAGCGTTCCCTTGAAAGAGATCAGTGAAGCATGCCGCCAGATCAATATTTCCTTGCCGTCACGGGGATTCAGAACAAATTGCACGCCTACATCCTGTCGCTGTTGGCTGACCCGATTGCGGCTCAGGATGTGCTTCAGGAGACCAACTTGGTGCTCGTTCGCAAGGCCGACGACTTTCGCCCGGATGTGAATTTCGATTCTTGGGCTTACGGCACAGCGCGGATGCAGGTGATGGCCCATTTGCGGGATCGAAAGCGGGATCGATTGGTACTCGACGAGGCTTTCGCCGAAAAACTGGCCCCCGAAGCGGAGTTGATGGCAGAACAGACTGAAGAGCGTATCCGATTACTTGGGGTGTGCGTAGAGCGACTATCGGACCAGCACAAGATGATGCTTCAGTGGCGGTATAGCAAAGAAATGTCAATTGAGTCCATGGCAGGCGAAATCGGCAAGACGGCGTCAGCCGTAAAACAAGTGCTGTACCGGATACGTAATCTGCTGGCGGCCTGTGTCAGTGAGCGCACGCAAGAGGGAACGGTGACATGAGCGATGACAAAACGCGTTTGTCGTTATTGATTCAGGAAATGCTCGATGGGCGATTGGATCGATCACAAAGATCCGACTTGCTCCAGAGAGTTGAATCGGATGAATCGGCGAGGCAGGAATACCTGGATCAGATTGGAACACACGCAGCCCTTAAGGCAGTGTTGGCAGACTGCCTCCCGCACGATTCTGATGCGGTCAATGACCAGCCCGTTGAGACAACTCCCAGATCATTGTCGCGATGGTACGGCATTGCAATCGCCGTTGCGTCGCTGGCCGCAGCTATCCTGGTCTGTGTGCTCGTCTGGAGCAACTCGCAACGTGACTTCACGGCTGCGCCTGTACATTTCGCCGAGATAACGGATCTGCGCGAGGCATCGTTTGGCCTCTGCGATTTCGCAACGACTCCGGGTGCGTCGTTGACCGAGGGGACGCTACGCTTGCAGGCCGGGGAAGTCGATCTGAAGTTCGCCTGTGGAGCCAAAATGACGCTGGTTGCTCCGGCTGTACTACATCTGAAGACGCCGATGTTGGTTGGGTTGGAGTCGGGACGTCTTTCCTGCGATGTCCCAGAGGACGCAATCGGGTTTCAGGTCGAATCAACTGAGTACACGGTTACCGATTTGGGAACACGTTTTGAACTGGAGGTTGGCCAGCGACAGTGGGTACGCGTGCTTGAAGGGGAAGTGGATGTCGAACCGAGAGAATCTACGGTCGTTCGCCTGGTGAAAGGCCAAACAGCTTCCGTTACCAAGAGACGCGTCACGCGGCACGAAGTCCCCTTGCAGGAGATTCCACTTGGAAATCTGTTCGATGATCCGAAGGGGACTCCACTGAGAACAGCAATCGACACGGATACACGCGGCGCAACCGCCCAGGCTAACGGGCTAGGCGTGGAGAGAGTCGTGCGGGCCGAGGAAGTTCCTGGGGTCATCCAGGAAATCGCGCCCGGCGTGAGAATCGATCTCGAATCAGTGGGCTGGTGCGAGATGTCCTCGCGTGGGGTGGTGAACGATTCTTGGTGCCCCTACACGCTACGTCCCATTCAGACGCGCGAGACTCGCGACACGGAAGATGACTTGGGGGAGCAGGGGATCGGGATTCATGCTTGCCAGTTCGTTACGTTCGACATCCGCGAAATTCGCGAGGCCGGGTCGATACTCAAGCGTCCGCTGGCTTTTGTCGCTGATCGCGTCGGGGTGAATTGGGATCGACCGGACGACAGTCAGGTGAACCTTGCGGTCATCGCCAGCAACGGCAGAGAGGTCACGGCCGCTTGGGTGAACGGAAATCGCATTGAAGTCAACGAAACTGATGGTGTCGCTACGCTTGGTGAGGAGCTTCCCCGACATGCATGGCGGTTTTCGCCGGTAAGCTTTTTCTGCCCGTTGAATCCGGGGACACGTTACGTCACGCTAATCAGCTCTGCTCCTAAAGGGGCAAAGTTACAGGATGCCCACGGTGTTTTCTCTGGAGCGCGGCTCAAGGTCGGTTCCGTTCGTGGCTGGTCGAGCCGAGATGGCCATCTCGTGCAGATGCGGGACTCGGCCGATCAGCGTTTTCTGTTTGGCGATGTTGGGTGGGGTGACTACGAGTTTTCATTTGAGGCCAAGAAGCGTTTTGGAAAAGAAGGGTTCCTGGTAATCGTTCGGTGCCGCGATGCCAACGAATTCTGCTGGGTGAATATCGGCGGTTGGCAGAACCAGCGAACGCAAGTGGAGCGCAAGCTGGTGGGCGAGAGGCGACAACATCCGATCGGGCCCGAGTCCGACTTTGTCATCGAGCAGGGACGTTGGTACCAGATTCGTGTACGCTGCGAAGGACACACCCTCTCGCTATTCGTCGATGATGAACTTGTCCTCCAGTACGAGGACGACGGAAACATGCAGTCGCAAGGAAAGGTCGGCATCGGGACTTGGAGCACGTCAGCCGTGTTCAGGAATGTTGAGGTGAAGTCGCTCGACGGCGACCATCTGTTCGACGCTCTGGCCGGCCCCGAAGCGCATTGAGGCAACCCTACCCATGAAGATCATCACGCGGGCGATCCTGTTTTCGGCCCATCTCCTTTGCTGTCTCTCCGGCCTGACCATCGCCAACGAAGCGACCGTCACGGTCAAAATGGACGAAATGTTGCATCAGCGTCCGGTGAGCCTGATCGGCGGCAACACCGAGGATCTGAACTATCAGCTGTATGGCGGGCTATACAGCCAGTTGCTTCACGGCGAGGCGTTCGAAGAGGAGATAGGCGTTGACTTTCTTGGTCTCAGCGATCAGGAGAAACTCCAGGTATACGTTCGCCGCGATGACACGAACGAGCCCTTCCTCTGGCTGTTCAATGGCCGTGGGTATCCTGTGGTGGGTGACATCACAGAACAGGTGGATGACTCCATTCAACAAACACGTCGCAAACAGACGACGGTTAATCTGGGCTCGTTGGTCTTTGACAAGAAGCCGTATTTGACTGCAGAGCAGTTACCCGGCGATCTAGGCAAACAACTGCTCGACCGGTTCACAGGACCCGAACAGATCAGCCGTCAGTGGAACAAGGTGCAATCCGAATCAGCTCAAGGCTCCTTCACGCTGGTGCGCAACGGACAGTTCACCGGTGAGCAGGCTCAACGGATTACCTTTGTCAACGGTTCCGGCGAGTGGGGTATCGATAACGCCGGGCTGCATCGGTGGGGTATCAAGCTCGAAGGGGGCAAGCCTTACGAAGGCACTCTTCGAGTGAAAAGCGACGAACGACAATCGCTCTTTGTTTCGCTACGCGACGCCGACGGCAAGGTGCTTGGAGAACGAGAAGTTGCGTTAAAGGCTGAGCCGGGAAAGTACCAGCGCGTCGAATTCAATCTTGTTCCCAACGCTGGGACGGCCGACGGTCGGTTTACCCTGGTCCTGCGCAAACCCGGCACGATCACGGTCGATTATGCGTTTCTTCAAGCTGGGTCCTGGGGGCGTCTGCAGGAACTCCCGGTCCGACTGGAGATGGCCGAGGCGATGAAGAGTATGACCATGGCGACGATCCGATACAACGGATCGATGGTCAACCGCTCCCCCGACGGGCATCTCTACAAATGGAAAGAGATGATCGGTCCGCCTGACGAGCGTCAACCTTACCACGGATGGTTCAATCCCTACGCTTCTCATGGCTTTACCTTCTTCGAGTTCATGGATCTTTGCGAGATCCTGGGCATCGATTGCATGTTCGGTATCCGAATCGACGAAACCGAGCAGGACGTGCGCGAGTTGATCGAATATTGCTTGGGCTCGGAAGACACGCCGTGGGGACGCAAACGGATCGAACTGGGCCACCCCAAGCCCTATCGTCTGCAGATGATCCAAATCGGCAATGAAGAAGCGGCAAATAGCAACTACGCTCAACGCGTCAAAGCGTTGGCCGGAGCGATTTGGGATAAGAACTCCAATATGCAGGTTGCGTTGTCGCTAAACGTCAGGGCGTGGGAGCCTGGCGGCGAGAGAGCGAAATGCCTGCTCGACATCGCTCGTTTTGTCCACGAACTTGGGCAAGAGAAACAACTGGTCTTGGATTCTCATTACCACTCGGTCGTCAGCCATGCCGACACCGGATTGGCCAACTTTGTCGGCATCGATATGCACGATTACTTAGCCGAGCAGATCCCCGGATTCCATCTGCGTCTCTGGCCGATGGAGGAAAACGGCAGTCGTTGCGATTGGGATCGCGGATTGGCCCATGCCCACAATCTGAACACCTTCAACCGCTTGCCCTTGTGCGTGGAACGCACAGGCACGGCCAACATCTTCCAGGCGTGGAACAAGAATCTGGTTTGGAATCAGGGACGCATCCACTTCACGCCCGATCAGATTTTCTACCAACCGTCGTACTACGTCGACCGCATGTTTGGCGTCGAATGGTTGCCCGTGGTGCTGAATGCCAAGAGCAGCGAACCGCTTCTCGACGTCACCGCCAAGACGAACTCGAAGGGCGATGTCCTCACCCTCTACCTGGCTAACATCGGTGCCGAAGCAGTCGACGCAACACTCGATATCGAAGGATTCACGCCCACGGGCGTCGAGGTCACGCGCATCGGTTCGCCCGACCTGGAGGCAGCCAATACGCCGGAGAATCCGGACCTTATCGTACCAGTCACGCTGGACTGGGATCCGGCTTCCGGCAAGATGCAAATACCTGGGTATTCCTTCACGACCGTCCGGTACGCGGGCAGTGCGACGAATGGCTTTGACCTCGAGAAACTACAGAAGCCGGATCAGACGCAGCTAGTGAAGGCGATTGTTAAGCAAAGCCGGGACGCGGCCGCATCGCAGGTCGCTGGGGTGGGGCAAGCATCCGCGGCGTGGAGTTTTGACGGCGATGTTCTCCGCCAGAGCAACGCATCTCGTCCCGACCTGACCCATGTGTTCGGTGATCCGGCTTGGAAGAACATCGATTACTCGCTTCAGGCTCGAAAGATCCGGGGTTCCGAGGGTTTTCTGATTCTCTTTGGCGACAATGGAATGACAGGGCAGCTGTGGCTGAATCTTGGTGGTTGGAAGAACGTTCGGCATGGGATCGAAGACATGCGTGGCGGTCGCAAGCGGGCCGTGGGCGGTCGCGAGGATGGCTCGATCGATGTGGGCCGCTGGTACGACATCCGCGTTCGCACCGAAGGCCGTCGCATTCAAGCCTGGCTCGACGGGCGGAAGCTCTTTGATGGAACCGCACCAGGAGCCATGGCGATCGCCGGCCGGGTAGGCGTCGGCACCTGGAACACGGCCGCCGAGTTCCGCAATATCCAGGTTAAGGACTTAGCGGGGGAGATTCTCTTTGAAGGTCTACCCAAGCTTGGTGTCACCACAAAATCGAAGCCAGAGCCAAGCGGGCCCGGAACGATTGTGGTGCATGTCGATCAACCCACCGTAACCTTGAAAGAAGAACTGTACGGTGTGTTCTACGAGGACATTAACTACGCAGCCGACGGCGGACTCTATGCGGAACTTGCCGAAAACCGGTCGTTCGAGTACGAGCCGCTGAAGGACAAGCAAATCCGCCGCGAGTTGGAACGCGGCGACTTCTCGTCCTTGTTTTCGTGGAAGACTGTCCAACGCGGCGGTGGACGCTGCACGGTATCGGTCGAGGATGCTGAACCTCTGAACGATAATAATTGCCACTATGCCCAGGTTCGAATTGAACAGGCGGGCGAGGGCGTGGGGCTTGCGAACACGGGATACGATGGAATCTATGTCGAGAAGGGAAAGGTCTACGAATTTTCCGTTTTCGCCAAACGCACGACTGACGTTGACAAGCCACTGTTCATCAGCCTTCGCAAATCGGACGGCTCGGTGATCGCCAAGGCGATGGTCCGCAGGATATCCAAGGATTGGAAGAAATACGAAGCCACGCTGACATCATCGGAGACTGCTGAGCAGGCGACCTTGGAAGTGGTTACGACCGGCGGCAGCGGCACGCTCTGTCTGGACATGGTGTCTCTGTTTCCTCGCGACACTTTCATGGGACGCAAGAACGGACTGCGCAAGGATCTTGCTCAGGCAGTGGCCGACCTGAAACCCAAGTTGTTCCGCTTCCCCGGTGGGTGTGTCGCCCATGGCCAGGGGCTGGACAATGCCTACCGCTGGAAAGACACAGTCGGACCGGTTGAAACCCGCAAGCCGAACTTCAATCTCTGGGGTTATCATCAATCGTACGGGCTCGGCTATTTCGAGTATTTCCAATTCTGTGAAGACATTGGCGCCGAGCCGCTCCCCATCCTCGCTGTTGGCGTGAGTTGCGGATTCCGCGATCCAAAACAGTTCGCTCCGATCGACCAGCTCCAGCCATGGATCGACGACGCCATCGATCTGGTCGAGTTCGCCAACGGTCCAATCGAAAGCAAGTGGGGGCGCCTCCGCGCAGAGATGGGGCATCCGGAACCGTTTGGCCTCAAATACATCGGGCTCGGCAACGAGGACCACGATACACCCGAGTTTCGTGAGCGGTTCCCCTATTTCGTCAAAGCCCTACGGGCAGCCCATCCGGAAATCACGATCGTCGGAACCTCGGGCCTGGGCACGGGAGTGCCGCTCTACGATCACATGTGCGAACAAAGGGTCGAACTGTCGGACGAGCATTACTACCAGGCTCCCAAGTGGTTCATTAATAACCAGCATCGCTTTGACGACTGGGATCGCAGCCTCGTTCCGGTCTTTGTTGGCGAGTATGCGTCCCGAGGAAACGCGATGTTGAATGCCGTCAGTGAGGCCGCCTACCTTACCGGTATCGAGCGAAACGGCGATATCGTGCACATGACCGCCTACGCACCGCTGTTCGCCCGTTACGGATTCACGCAGTGGAAGACCGCCAATCTGATCTGGTTCGACCACAAGACCGTGGTAAAGACGCCCAACTACCACGTTCAACAACTCTTCAGCCTCAACAAAGGCGATGTGTACCTGAAGAACGAGGACCAAGGGCTGCCAGAAGAGATTGGAATCGCTGCCAGCCTTGATAAGTCCTCGGGCGACATCCTCGTGAAGATCGCCAATCCGCTGGCTGCGACCTATTCGGTATCGATTCGTTTAGTGGGAGCCGGGCTTCTGGGCTCTAGCGGAACATTGACGGTGCTGAGTGGCGCGGCCGCAGCAGCCAACTCTCTGGAAACACCTGATGCGGTCACCCCCGCCGTGCGGACGATAAAGGTCGGCGAGCGGTTCGACTACACGATCCCGCCCATGTCGGTTCAGTTCCTTCGTATCCCGACCGGAGAACCAGTGAAGTGAGATGGGTAAACAAATCCAATGAAGATGCCATGGCACCGAAGTCGGTGCTTCTTGATCGGGATTTCCCGGGCATGCTTCGAGGGCATGGAGGTTTCATCATGAGAAACTCGTTCCTGGCGATGGCCCTTCTTTTGGTTGCTGCCCCAGTCTCCGCGTCCACGCGAATTGTCGACTTGCGCTGCGAGTTCATGCGCACGCCGTTGGCCATCGCCAAAGGCGTTGCACCGCCGGGGGATATTCCTGTGCTACTCGACAATTGTCTCGAAGACATGAAACGCCATTACAACAATCACTACGCTGCGGGTCATATCACCCATCAGCTTCTGTACGACGTGTACAGTGATCACGGCTTGATCGAAACCTGTTATGACATGATGTCGGACGCGCGTTTTCCGAGCTTTGCCTGGATGCTGCAATCCGGCAACCAGACAATTCCCGAAGGCCCCACCCTTCCGCAAGAGCTTCCGAGTCGGAATACGGCTTGCCAAAATGAATTCCAGGAACCGGCTCGCTGGTTCCCCCAGACCCTCTGTGGAGTTTCGCCCGACCGCAACGAGCCGGCGTTCAAGCACGTTCATTTGCGTCCCGCTTTCCCACTGGTGACGACGACGCCCTACGGTTCGTTGGAAAGCGGCTGGGCACAGGTCTCCGGCGAGATTGCTTGGACCGTTCGCATTCCGGCCAATAGTTACGAAAACGCACGATTCCCGGTCGACAGTGCCACACTTGTCAAGGAAGTCGAAGCGACATTGGAAAAAAGTCCAGGTTGTGAGTTGATACAGAACAACACCAACGGGATCGAATGCCGGCTTGGTACGGGTCTGTATCGGTTTCGATTTCCCGCGCCGACAAATGCGCCGTCACGCCTACCCGAGTCCAGAAACAAGAGCAGGGAAGAAGCAAAATGACTGAGTTTACGAGACGTTTAACTTGGGTTTGCGGTGTCCTCATTTCTTGCGCCAGTGCTGCTTCAGCGCAGGTGAGCGAACGAGTATACGATGAGGTGAATGGCACCGTGATTATGGAGCTCTCCGGAGAACTGAAGCCGTGGCATCCGGTGACACTGGACCTGGCCGGCCCCGCCGCAACGGAGACCGACAACGCACCGAATCCCTTTCTTGACGTTCGCTTTGGTGTTCAATTTACTGGGCCATCGAGACAGCGCTACGATGTCCCCGGCTTTTTCGATGGCGACGGTGAAGGCAACGGCACGGGTAACATTTGGCGAGTTCGTTTCACGCCCGATGAGCCGGGCACATGGCACTACCAAACTTCGTTTCGCGCGGGAGATCGCATTGCGATTTCACTTGATCCGCAAGCCGGTTCGCCGCTTTCGGGAGACGGTGTTCGCGGACAGTTCACAATAGCTGCGAGGGATCTACAGGCACCCGGCTTTCTCAAATGGGGGCGGCTCCAATACAACGGCACGCACTATCTGAAGTTTGCCGATGGTCCCCATTGGATTCGTGGCGGAACGGACAGCCCCGAGAACCTACTCGGTTATGCTGGATTCGACGCCACTCCGCCGAACCACACTTATGCGGACCACATTCCTGACTGGTCTCCCGGCGATCCGGACTGGGGCACGGGGCGGGGACGCGGTCTGATCGGGGCATTGAATTATCTATCGGCGCAGCGGGTCAACAGCATCTATCTGCTCACACACAATATCGGTGGGGATGGAAAGGATGTGTGGCCCTGGGCCGGATCCCCCGATCCCAAGGGACATCCCGCGAACGACAATCTGCACTATGACATCAGCAAGCTTGCCCAATGGGAGATGGTCTTTTCCCATGCCCAGCGTCGGGGGCTGTTTCTTCATCTCGTACTGAATGAGGCCGAGGCCGCCAACAAGAAGGAACTGGATGGTGGAGAATTGGGACCGGAGCGAAAACTCTACTACCGTGAACTGGTGGCTCGCTTCGGACATCACTTGGCAATGGAATGGAACCTCTGTGAAGAGTTCAATGTGGACTATGATCTCGGCCCCGATCGCATCCGTGCCTTCGCTGACTATCTCGGTCGGCTCGATGCTTATGACCATCCGATTACCGTGCATACGGCCCACGACCCTGTAGAGGAATTGGCGTTCCTGTTTGGGGATCCGCGTTTCAGCCTTACCTCCATCCAGCTGAATCAACGTCCCATCCATGTGGTGACAGAGGCGATACGCTCGGCCACGATTTCCGCTGGCCGGCCGTTACCCGTGTCGCTGGACGAATTCACGGTGGATCAGGGGCAGAAGTCCTGGCTGCCGGTCGACGATGCCGAGCGGCAGCGCAAGGAAAAACTCTGGCCCACGCTCCTCTCCGGGGGCATGATCGAGTTCATACTCGCCGACCTGATCAACACAAATAGCTTCAAGACACCTGCCCGAGAAGAGCTCTGGCGCTTTACCTGGTACGCACGCCGCTTCATGGAGGAGAATTTGCCGTTCTGGGAGATGCAACCAGCGGACGAGTTAGTCCAAGTCGACGAGGTTTACCAGGTAGGCATTGGCCAAGGGAAGACCGTCCCACTGCCTCCGCAGGTCCTGGCCAAGGAAGGAAAGATCTATGCCATCTATCTTCCCAATGCGGCGCTGGGCGGCACACTCGATCTCTCCAGGGTGAAGGGGCCATTCTCACAACGTTGGTTTAATCCGCGCTCCGGGGAATTTGCGGGAACACCGCAGTCAATCGACGCGGGCGGTGTGATTTTCCTGGGAGGCCCGCCCCAGGAGCCTCATGAAGATTGGGTTGTACTTATCAAACAGGAAGCTAAGTGAAATGCCGCAAGACTCAATTCCAACAATGAAACAGCGCTTCGTATTCATACTGCTGGCGTCCCTATGCGCCCCCTTTGCCGACGGCGGCGAAGAGCGGGCGACGACCCCAACGGTTCCATCTCCTCTTCGGGCTCTTCCCTTCAAGCTGGGACGGGTGCGTTTGTTGCCCAGTGAGTTCACGCACGCCCGTGATCTCAACGCGAAATATCTACTGCGGCTCGATCCCGACCGCCAAATGGCGCAAATGCGCACGCAGGCAGGGTTGATGCCGAAGCAGCCCGCCTATGGTGGTTGGTTGCAAGGAAGTGCTTGTTGCGGACATTACCTAACGGCCTGTGCGCTGCAGTACGCTGCTACCGGAGACGAGCGTTTTAAGCAAGCCGTTGAACGGCTGGTAGAGGAAATGGCGGAGGTGCAGGAGGCGTATGGGAACGGCTATCTCGGCAGCCAGGACATTGAGGTCTTCGAACAGTTCTCCCAGGGCCGCATCTATTTCCCCAACGGCAACACCTTCAAGGTCAACGACAGTTGGGTCCCCTGGTACTGGCAGCACAAACTCTTTGCCGGTCTGATCGACGCCTATCGTCTCACGGGTAGTCAAAAGGCATACAACGTTCTCATCCAATTCGCCGATTGGGCGGAGTCGGTGATTAGTCCGATGAGTGACAATCAGATTCAGACCATGCTGGAGGCCGAACACGGGGGCATGCTGGAATCCATGGTGGAGCTTTATCAGATCACCGGAGAGATCCGTTATCTCGATCTGTCCAAGAAGTTTTATCATAACGCCATTCTCGCTTCGCTAGCCGACTGCGATGCCTCGGTCCTTGCCGAAGTTCATGCCAACACGCAAGTACCGAAGTTTGTCGGCGTGGCCCGCCGTTATCTGGCAACTGGTGCCGTGCGTGACCGTCAAGCGGCGGAGAATTTCTTTTCCTACGTACGGAAGCACTATACCTACGTCAATGGTGGTAACAGCTCCGACGAACGCTTCGGTCAACCCGATCAGTTGGCCGAGGGTCTACAGGGTGACATGACCGAGACGTGCAATACCTACAACATGCTCAAACTTGACCGCCTGCTGTTCATGATCGAGCCCCGCTCCGAATTGATGGATTATTACGAGCATGCTCTATACAACCACATCCTGGCCAGCCAGCACCCGGAGAGTGGTATGTTCACATACAAATACAAACTCCACGGCGGCTATCCCCAGGCCTTTAGCACCCCATTCCGCAGCTTCTGGTGTTGTGTCGGCTCGGGGATGGAGAATCATACCAAGTACGCAGAGAGCATCTACTTCCACGACGCAGACAGTCTATGGGTAAATCTTTTCATCCCTTCGGAACTCGACTGGTCCGAACGCGGCTTGAAGCTGCGCATGGAAACCACCTACCCCGATTCAGAACAGGTGACCCTGCGTCTGTCGCCTACCCGCCCGGTGCCCTTAACCCTACGTCTGCGCTGGCCGGCTTGGGCAAATGGTGCAAGTTTGACCGTGAACGGTGAGCCAACAGCGTTTTCCGGTGGACCGGGGCAATACGTGACCCTCCGACGTACTTGGCAAGAAGGCGACACCCTTGTCTGGACACTGCCCATGCGACCAAGGCTGGAGCGACTGCCCGACGATCCGACCAAGGTAGCGATCACCCACGGTCCAGTGGTACTAGCCGCGGCGCTCGGACGCGACAACATCGAGATTGCAGACCTGCAAGGCGGTGGCAGCGCAGCTCGTTGGAAGTGGCCTCTTCCTGACGTGCCGGCATTAACAGCTCTGGACCGGCCCTTGGAAAGTTGGCTTAAGCCCGTTGACGATAAGACGCTAACCTTCCGCATCGGAACCGACGCTGCCACGGCAGCCTTGACGTTGCTCCCAAGTTGGCGCGGCATCACGCAACGCTATGCCCAGTACCTGGATGGCTATACCGCGGCGCAGTGGCAGACCCAAAGAACCGAGTTGGCAAGACAACGGCAAGTGGAACAGACGCGGGCGAAGCGTCTGGTCGATGAGGTATTGATCGGCAACCAGCAGTCTGAGATTGATCATGCCTTTGCCGGTGCAGAGAGCCGAACCGGCGAGTTTCGTGGCAACACCTGGCGGGATGCGCAACTCGGTGGCTGGTTTTCTTATGTCCTGGATGTGAAACCCGGAACCGCCATGATGTTGCGTGTGCGCTATTGGGGGGGGGGACAATCAAGCGTCGATTCGACATCTATGCGGGTGAACACAAACTCGCTACCCAGACACTGCACAGGAATGAGCCGGGAGAGTTTTTTACGGTGGATTATCCGATTCCAATGGCCGTGACAGGGGAGCAGAAGAAGGTCGGTATTCGCTTTACCGGCATCGAGGGGATCGTAGGGGGGGTGTTTCATATTGAGATACTTGCGCCGGAAACAGAGACAACCGGCCAAGCGGCTAATTTTCAGTAAGGAGTTAAAGACGTGAAACGACTGCCGTGGAGACAGTGTGTCATCATGGGAATGAGCGTCATTGTCCTGGCCCATGTGCTGGCCCCGTGGGCCAACGCCGAGACTGTTCGTGTGGATGTCGATGCGCAGGGAAAGCGGATCCAGGTCAGTCCGGATCTATACGGGGTCTTCTATGAGGAGATCAATCATGCCGGCGACGGCGGCCTCTATGCGGAGATGGTGCAGAACCGCAGCTTCGAAGAAAACGAGATGTCCGATCATATGCATCTCGAAAACGGCAAGGTACGCACGGACAAGGGCTGGGAAACGATCTGGAAGCCGAAAACCGATTTGCGGGGTTGGTTTGTCGTCGCTCAGGGTGGAGCCGACGTGGCGATAGCCCTGGATGACACGAGACCCTTGAATGCGCAGAGCCCCCATGCCCTGCGGGTCGAGTTAAAGCAAGCCGGCGCCCGGGCTGGTTTCGCCAATGAGGGCTATTGGGGGATGTCAGTGGTGAAGGGCGAAAACTATCATCTCTCCTTTTACGCCCGCAGTGACAAGAAGAGCCCTGTAACCATTACCCTGGAAAGCCAGGACGGTCAAACCGTGTACGCACGCAAACGAGTGCGCGGAGTAGGCGGGCCCTGGAAGCGGTATCGTTGCGTGCTGACCGCCAAGGACACAGACCCCAAGGCCAGGCTGGCGATCTGTTTGAGAAAACCGGCGACCCTCTGGTTTGATATGGTGTCCCTCTTTCCGGAAAATACATACAAGCAGCGCATCCCCGGCATGCGCGCGGACCTGATGGGCAAACTCCATGAGTTACGCCCCAAGTTTCTCCGTTTTCCTGGGGGCTGTGTGGTCGAAGGCTGCACTCTGGATAATCGTATTCAATGGAAAGAGACCATTGGTGACATTGCCCAGCGCCCGGGGCACTGGGATCTCTGGGGCTACCGGGCCAGCGACGGACTCGGGTTCCATGAGTTCCTGCAAATGGCGGAAGACCTGGATGCCGAAGTCATGTATGTGGTCAATGTGGGCATGAGTTGCCAGGCCCGTCACTCCGAAACGGCCAGCGAGCAGGAGATCGTGGATATCTATCTCCAGGATACCCTGGATGCCCTGGAGTATGCGATGGGGCCTGCTTCCAGCAAGTGGGGGGCCTTACGTGTACAGAACGGCCACCCCGAGCCCTTCAAGGTCAAGTATGTGGAAATCGGCAATGAAAACAGCGGGGCGGATTATCATCGGGCCTATCGCATATTCTACCGGGCGCTCAAAGCGACGTATCCAACGATTCTGACCATTGCCAATCAGGCAATTCCCGATGCCCCGGTTGAGATCATCGACGAACACTACTATGTCGGACCCCACTGGTTCTTTGCTCATGCGAATAAATATGACGGCTATGATCGCACCGGCCCCAAGATCTATGTGGGCGAATACGCGGTGAATCGGGGCGTGGGCAGCGGAAATCTGATGGGGGCCCTCTCCGAGGCGGCCTTCATGCTGGGCATGGAACGCAATTCCGATCATGTGATCATGGCCTCTTACGCGCCCCTCTTTGAAAACGTCAACGACCGCGAGTGGGACGTCAATCTGATTCGTTTCAATAGCAGCCGGGTTTTGGGTCGAAGCTCGTTTTATGTGCAGAAGATGTTTGCCGAGCACTTGCCGACCGTGATGTGCGAAACCGCCGTTTCCAACCTGGAGGCACCGGCCCCGATCGAGCCCCGGGGGCGTATTGGCTTGCGTACCTGGTTAACGGATGCGGAGTTCAAGGATCTGCGCGTCACCCAGGGGGACCGGGTGCTCTATGCTTCTGCATTTTCCCAGGGCAGCGCAGATTGGAACAGCGAACGGGGGACTTGGGAAACGCAAAAGGACGCATACCGCCAGACGGATCCTTTGGCCACAGATACCTTGACGGTCGTTGGGGACACAAGTTGGTCCGACTACACCCTGGAGTTAAAAGCCAAACGCAATCGTGGGGCAGAGGGGTTCATCATCGTCTTTCGCCATCAGGACAACTCGCATGTGCAGTGGAACCTGGGCGGCTGGGGTAACAGCCGTCACACCGTTCAATTGGTGGCAGACAACTCAGCCAGTGTTGTCACGTCTAAAGACGGAGCCATTGAAAAGGGCCGCTGGTACGATATTAGGATCGTGCTCCAGGGCAATCAAGTCAGCTGTTTCCTGGACGGCGAGTTGATTCATAGAACGGATGTCACCATTCGCGAAGCGCCCAATTTCTTTGCCAATGCCGGTGTGGACGAGACAACCGGTGAGGTGATTGTTAAGCTGGTGAATGCCAGAACGCAGGGCCGGGATGTCCGTTTAAGCCTCAAGGGATTTGGGGACCTCGACAAGACCGTCTCCGTCATCACCCTGCATGGCGATCGTCCCGAAGACGAGAACTCCTTTGCGCATCCGCTGAAGATTTCGCCGGTGACATCGACCTTTACCCAGGCTGGGAAGGCGTTTGGCTATACCCTGAAACCCCTGTCTGTCACGATTCTACGCATGAAAGGGCTTTGAATCATAATGGACTTAAAAAGAAATACGATAGCTAGTTTGTGCAAGAATTCCATCCATGTCTTTTGCACGTTGTTGGCAACATGCTATTACTGTTTGACTGGTTACGCAGCTGAGCGGCCTCCGAATGTTATTGTGATCTACACAGATGATCACGGCTATTCGGATCTCAGCTGCCAGGGCATTTTTGAGGATGTGGCAACGCCCAATATCGATGCGTTGGCGACGGGTGGAGCTCGCATGACCGACGGCTACTGCACCGCACCCCAATGCGCTCCCTCGCGCGCTGGATTGATTTCAGGGGTCTATCAAAACCGTTTTGGAATGGAAGCCAACGGAGCTTACAGTGAAGGCGACGTGTTGGATCGCTTCAGGACGATGCAGAATCTTCCGAAGCGTTTGAAGCAAGCCGGCTACGTCACCGGCATGGCCGGCAAGTCACACCTTGGTTCCAACGACAGTGGAGACATTGCTAGACTCGGATTCGACAAAGTACTGATCAAACGCAGCAAGACGCCTGGTCACTGGAACATGAATCTGCAGGGCGAAGATATCTCGCCACAGGAACGGAAAGGTGGTGGTTATCACCTGGAACTGGTAACCGACTTTGCCTGCACGTTCATCGATCGCTTCAAAGACAAGCCTTTCTTTTTCTACGCTGCCTATCGCGCTCCCCACGTGCCGCTCGATCCCCCACCGAAGTACCTCAAGCGGTTCCCCGGAAAGATGCCGGAACGCCGACGCAAGGCCCTCGCGATGCTTTCGGCGGTCGATGACGGTGTTGGCAAAATGATGCAGTTGCTTCGCCGACACCAACTGGAAGAAGACACGTTGATCTTCGTGATCAGTGACAACGGCGCACCGCTAAAGCTTCATAAACTGGATGCTCCGACCGGACCTGGCTGGGACGGATCTCTGAACGATCCACTCAATGGTGAGAAAGGAATGCTGACCGAAGGCGGAATCCGAGTGCCCTTTGCCGTCTACTGGAAGGGAAGAATTCCAAACGGCCAGGTCTACTCGCTGCCTGTGATCACACTAGACGTCGCCGCGACCGCGGTTGCCGTAGCCGGGCTGCCGAGAGATCCTGAACTTGATGGAGTGAATCTGATTCCGTTCCTGGACGGCAGTCAGAAAGCGGCGCCTCATGAATCGCTCTTCTGGCGTTGGAATGATCAGTCAGCAATGCGCAAGGGGACCTGGAAGTATGTGCGGCTGAACGAACGCGAGTATTTGTTTGACCTCAGCAGCGACATCGGAGAATCAAAAAACCTCGCCGCGTTGCATCCAAATGTCGCGCAAGAGATGCTGGAAGAATTAGAGCAATGGTCGACAGAGTTGACGCCACCGGGAATCGTCAACAGAGCCAAGCCGGCCAAACGCACCGCCGGTGCCAAGTACTTCGACTGGTATCTCGACGGAATTCGGGACGAAACGAAACCAGCTACGGACGCCGCAAAAACTCCGCTGAAGAAAAAGCGACGCTATCAAAAACGCGGCGCAGGATAGCGTCCTCGTTCAACCGGGAATAGCTCATCTTCATAGCCAACCACTAACCCAGAAAAAGAACGAGACGATTCAGATGATTCTTCTGCTCCGCAACGCCAGAGCATTGCTTCTCTTCGCGACTGCAGCGATCGCTGTCAATCACGCCAACGGAAGTGACAAACCCAACTTCGTCATCATCATTGGCGACGATCACGGGATTGCCCACTCGTCGCCTTATGGTCTATCGGAATACCAAACTCCAAACTTGCAGGCGATGGCCGGCGAAGGAATTCGGTTGACCAACGCTTACGTCGCGTCGCCCGCGTGTGCCCCCAGTCGCGCGGCTTTGTTCACCGGGTTGATGCCCTACCGAAACGGGATCGTGGGCAATCACGAACGAGAATTGAAACCTGGTGTGGAATCGCTGATTCCGAGATTAGCGGTGCAAGGATACGACATCGCCTTTCGCGGAAAGGTGGCCCACGGCGGCAAAGGCAAACAGCCCTACATGACCGATGACGTCACCCTTGTCAAAGGACCGATGAAGCCGGAACTGACACTCGACAGCGTCTCCGACTATCTCGAAAACCGCCCTGACAAGACGAAGCCGCTCGCTCTATTCATCGGTTGCACCTACACGCACCGCTTCTGGCCCGAACCGGACGAAGCCCGCATGCGACCGGAAGACGTCACCATCCCCGCCCGAACGTTCGACACGCCGGAAACTCGCAGCGAAATGACGCGGTACGCAGAAGCCGTCGAGCGAATGGATCGCCTGATCGGTGACGTCCGCGAACTGGCCGCAAAACACCTTCCCACCGACAACACACTGACGATGTACACGTCCGACCACGGTCAAGCATGGCCGTTTGGAAAGTGGTCGCTTTATGAAGCTGGTATTCGTACTCCAGTGATCGCAGTTTGGCCGAAGCAGATCCCGGCCGGAGTCACCAATGACGCGATGGTCAGTTGGATCGACTTGATGCCAACGCTGATTGAATTGGCAGGAGGAAACACACCCAGCGGCATTGACGGCAAGTCATTTGCAAGTGTTCTTCGAAACACCACGCAAACGCATCGTGATCGTATCTTTTCGACACACAAGGGCGACAAGGCGATGAATGTCTATCCCATTCGCAGCGTCCGCGTTGGACCGTGGAAATACATTCGCAATCTGCGGCCCGAGTTGTACTACACAACCCATATGGACTTGGTTCCAGAAAGCTCACCGTTCTTCAATCGCAACTGGCCTTCCTGGGTCGAAGCGGCCAAGGCAAACCCGGAAGCAGCCGCCTTCTTGCGTGCGTATCATTCGCGTCCGGCCGAAGAGTTATATCGAATCGATAGCGATCCCAATGAGACGACCAACCTGGCCAGCGAACCAGAACACGCCGAGAAGCTTGCAGAACTTCGAGACATGGTCGCCCAGCGTATGAAGCGAGTCGGCGACGACGAATCGCTCAGCGCCAAGCCTCGCTTTTTGAAAGACTATACGTTGCCGACGGTTCGCGAGTAGCAACCGTTAAGCATCCCCAATACCGCTAACCTACGACCCATGTTGAAATGAACTACATCCTCCAAGCATTGATTTTCATCGGACTCGTCCCGCTATCCACCGCATTTGCTGCGGAAGATTTGAATCCTAGCGCCCCCAAGCTTCTATTGATCGACAACGGAGTCGTCCGAGTGGGCATCGACCGATCCATGGGGGCATCGATCACGTGGTTGTCGTGGACTGAACAGCCTGGCAACGTGGTCAACATTCATGATCCTGGACGGCTCATCCAGCAATCGTACTACGCGGGGAAAAGCCTCGATCGGACCGCGGATGGCCAGAGCAAAGACTGGAGTCCCTGGTCTTGGAACCCAATCCAGGGCGGAGGTGTGTCGTCTTGGGCACGCGTGATCCGATTTGAGAGAGTCGACGATGCGACTTTGTTCGGCGAAACGATCCCCAAACTTTGGGACATGCCCGATGAAGAGGCAAACGCCGTCATGCGGCAATGGACAAGTTTTGAACCGGGCACGGAACGGACGATCGTTGTCCGAAACCGTATCGAATGCAACCGCGAAGTGAGTGACGCTTGGGGCAAAGCGTTGCTGCGTCCACAAGAGGTTCCCGCCTGCTATTTTACTCGCGATTTCGATCAATTTCGAAGCTATCTCGGGGGCGGAAAATGGCGAACGGAAGAAACGAGTATCGGTCCGCCGTGGCGAAAAGCAACGCCACCTCTGAATGCGATGGCATGCTTTAACGATCTGGGTCAAGGGATCGCCATCTACAGCCCAACGGCGAACAGCATTTGGAACTACGGGCCTCACGTAAACGCATCTTCCAATGACCCGTACGCAGGCCCTTGCATCCATGTTGCTCCCATCTCGCGGGTGCGGCTTGGCCCTCAGTCAACGTATGAGTATCGCTACTGGATAACTGTCGGAAACGAAGAACAGATCGCAGCGAGTTTAGATCGGTTGATGAAGAAACATTCACACGAAAAGGCAGTCCTTGGGAATCGCACGGAGGCCGTGAAATGAGATCCATTTACCCCATCACTCGATTCGCATTCATCTTCTCGCTTGCTTTCTGTTCGTACGCACTGGCCGATTCTCCTCCCAACGTAGTCGTGATCCTTGCGGACGATCTTGGGATCGTCGATATCAACGCGTACGCGAAGCGATTCACCGGCGTCGAAGCTGGTGAGATGTGCTACGAGACGCCGAACTTGGATCGCCTCGTTCGCGAAGGCATGTCGTTCTCTCAGGCCTACGCGTGCCACTTGTGTTCTCCGGCACGGGCGAGTCTGCTGACCGGGAAGTACACGCCGGCACTAAACCCAGACTACGATCCGGAAAAGGAAGCACGCTCACGGCCATTCGTTGACCTGAGGCGAATGCTGCTTGGCGAGGATCGCGAGATTCGCAGCACTGAGGCGGATTCCAGGTTCAAAGCTTTGGCGATGCCCAAGCCATAGCGATTAGCGAATGCTCCCCACAACCAACGGACCAAAAACGTGGATTGTCATAGGATCTTCAAGAGCCTTTTCAGCATCAGTCTTGCCGCGAGTTCTCTTTTGCTGACAGCGCAGTTTGTCGTTGCACAGACGGAACTCGAGAACGAGGCCTTTCGGTGGTTTTCGACAGCGGAGGAGTACGCCAATGCTTGCGTTGTGTATTCAACGGCAAGGAAGGCGGTTGATCCTTCGATTGAACTCGGGATCTGCACCTATGGAAAGCACTTGAACGATGGGTTGCAGACAATGCTGGAAATCGCTGGGGATCATGTCGACTTCCTCGCCGACCGAGGTGTGGACCAGGCGAATCTGGACCGCAAGATCGGAATCATTCGTGATTGGAACCGAAGACATGGGACTGAAATTCGATACGCGAACACAGAGTATTTTGTGCCGCCATTTGACAGGGTTACCGCCGAGTCGGTCGAGAAGCTTGGCGAACAGTCCAGTCGCAATCTTCCCAATGCTACCTGGGGCTACGGACTGAGTTGGGCCAACCTTTTGATGCAATGGCAACGGTATGGCGGGGATGTAGTCTTCGCAGCGTACAACAGCTTCGTGAACGATCACTTTCACAGCGTGATCGATACACCAAAGGAGGGAGCCTTCTTGCGATATCCTGCCGCGGTTGGTTCACTCTTTCGCGAGTCCAAGGCCCGTTGGCTACTGAAGCTGGATGGCTACGAACCCGACGTACGGCAACCGCTTCAGGCTCAGGTAGCCTGGAACGGTGAGAAGACTGAACTAGTCGTCTACTTGTACAACGCTCATGCCGAGGAACGGCAATTGACTTTCGACCTTTCGGCGATGAGCAAGCGGTTCAATCATGCTCGAGCGACCTACTTAATCGGTCCAACGCTGAATACCGTACGCTCAGTCAAGAATGATTCACCGATGGTGGTCCCCGAAACAAGTGAGAGACGCTTTTCACTTGACGGTGGCCGATGGAACACCATCGTTCCGGCCCATTCATTCGCAGAAATCGAGCTATCAGAGAAACACCATCATTAAGATGGCGACCTTAACCACCGAGCGCCGACCAATTTCCCTATTTAAAGATTTCAACTCATGAACAGTCACAAGCTTCTCTATGCGTTCGTTTCAACGATACTGATCTCAGCATCGTTGTCTGTTGCCGAAACTCCCCCGAATATCATCGTGTTCTACACGGATGATCATGGCCATGCGGATCTCTCCTGCCAGGGCGTCCTGGATGACATCAAAACGCCCAACGTCGATGCGTTGGCTCGGTCGGGCGTCCTCGCTCGCCACGGCTACAGCACCGCTCCCCAGTGCGTGCCTTCGCGAGCCGGTCTGATGATCGGCAAGTTCCAGTCCAAGTTTGGTGTCGAGTCGAACGGCAAGTCACTGGACGGATTTGATCGTGAACTGACGATCGCCGAACGACTTCAGGCGGCAGGTTACGCCACGGCTCAGTTTGGCAAATGGCATCTTGGGCCTGGACCAAGGATCACCGATCACGGATTCAAACACGTTTTTGCGCAAAACGTGGGTCGTCCGTTTGCTGCCAACATCACGCTGGATGGTGAAGACAGAGAAATGTCAGACTTACCGGCAGAGATGTATCATATCGACGGGTGCAGCCGAGCCGCAGCGTCAATCATCGAGCGTTACAAAGACCGTCCTTTCTTTCTGTACATTGCCTATCGTGCACCGCACGTACCGCTGGATGCAACCCAGAAGTACCTCGATCGTTTCCCTGGAAAGATGCCCGAGCGACGGCGTCAGGCGCTCGCAATGCTTTCGGCGGTCGATGACGGCGTTGGCTTGGTGACGGACACGCTTGCGAAACATGTACTGACCGAGAAGACGTTGATCTTCTACATCGGCGACAACGGTGCGCCTTTGAAGATTCACAAATTGGACGCGCCCGGCGGCGGTCCGGGATGGGACGGCTCACTGAACGATCCGCTCAATGGCGAGAAAGGGATGCTGTCCGAGGGCGGAATGCATGTCCCGTTCGTCGTCTCTTGGCCGGGCACGATTCCAGGCGGGCAAGTCTACGACCATCCCATAAGTGCCCTGGACGTGGCCGCCACCGCCGCAGCGATCGCAGAACTTGACACCAAGCCCGGCGACCTCGATGGCGTCAATCTAATCCCACACCTGTCCGGCGAGGCCGATTCGCCACCTCATGATGCATTGATGTGGCGGTGGACCGCGCAGTCGGCGATCCGTGAAGGAAAATGGAAGCTGCTACGCGGCGGCGACCGCGAATACTTGTTTAACTTGAAAACGGACCTCGAGGAAAAAGACAACTTGGCCTCAAAGCATCCCGAGATTGCTTCTCGCTTGCGGGACAGACTCAACGCATGGTCAAAGACGCTCGATCCACCTGGGCTGGCCAACGGCGGTATGTCACGAGCGGCGACCGACTACTTTGACTTCTATCTGGACGGAAGGGCCCCTGAACCGAAAGTGACAGATTCAGCGACGCGCCCACGACCGGAGAGAGATGCACCTCGAGAACGCCGAAGGGCAAAGGGCAATCAATGAGAACGATTATCTTGCCGGTCCTCATTACCATGTTGACCGTGTCGACCAATCAAGCTCAGCAAACAGGAAGCTGGGGTGATCAGGGTGACGGTACTTATCGGAACCCGGTGTTGGAATCGAATTATCCTGACAACGACGTGATTGGTGTCGGCGATACCTTTTAAATGATGTCGTCCACGAATCACTTCACGCCCGGCATTGGCGAGGTCGTGTGGGCACACGAAAAACCCATCGAAGGATTTGACGTGACCGCGCCCGCAACCGATGACGATTTCAGCGACACCGAACTCGGCCCACAGTGGAGCTGGCGGTTCAATCCGGAAATGGATCGTTGGTCGTTGACTGAACGCCGCGGCTACCTGCGGTTGAAATCTTGCGCACGACTGTCAGGAACCAACCAAGAAAGTCTGAATCAGCTTCCAAACCTGTTGGGCCAACGCCTGATGGGACGCAAAGCGAATGTGATGACGACGAAATTTGATCTCGCCGGAGTCGTGGATGGACAGGAGTGTGGTTTTCACATCTCGGCCGGCGAAAACAACGTGATCGGCGTGACCAAGCTTAAAGGCCAGCTGCGGCTGTTCTTCAAGCACGGCAATCCCGACGCGCCGATGGTCAAGCGGGGAGTGGTAATTTCCCAGACGGATCTTTGGCTGCGGGCGAAGGTTGAAAACGGATCGGCAACCTTCTTCTACAGTCTGGATGGCAAAGCACTCACCCGAATGGGACCGGCAGTACGACTGCTGTTCGCGGGCTTCACTCACAACACGGTCGGCTTCTACTCGATGCATCCTGACCAGCAAGGCTATCTCGATGTGGACGAGTTTACCTACGACTACGACGGGCCCAAGTCCGCTGCCCCTACCGAATGAAAGGAAGACCAATGAAGAAGAATATCGCTGTGACCCTGCTTGGCCTGTTCATTGTGGCCGGAACCGCACACGCTCAAATCAGCTACGTCAATCCCGTTGGCAACACTCCGATTCACATGGGAGACCCATTCGCCTTCTGGCACGACGGGAAATACTACCTCATTGGCACCACAGCGCCAGGCGAAGGTTTTCATTGCTACGAGTCTAAAGATCTGATGCATTGGCGGCTCAAGGGCTGGGCACTGCGCAAGACGGAAGACTGCTGGGCTACCGACGCTTTCTGGGCACCGGAAGTGAAGTTTTATCGTGGCAAGTTCTACATGACCTACAGTGGAAGAGTACGCGACTCGAATCCTGGCAAGTTATTGATGGGACTCGCGGTAAGCGACAAGCCAGAGGGACCTTATCGCGACTTGCACGCGCCCTGGTTCGACCCGGGTTATTCGACGATCGACGGCCATATTTTTGTCGATACCGATGAAACACCTTGGCTGTTTTTCAGCCGCAACGGCTCCAAAGACGGCTATTCATTCGGACTCAACTATGGCGTGCAACTCGCCAAGGACTTGTCGAAACCTGCCGGCGAACCCGTCAAGCTGATCGAGGCCAGCCAACCGTGGGAAAGGGTGAAGTGGAAGGAGAATCGATGCAATGAAGGCGCCTTCGTGCTGAAACGCAATGGCAAGTACTACATGACCTATTCCGCTAATCACACGGGCTACGACCATTACGGAGTTGGCTATGCAACGGCTGATCATCCCCTCGGCCCGTGGATCAAGGCGCCGGAGAATCCAATCCTCTCGTCCAATAAGCAGCGCGGGGTCTCATCGCCGGGGCATAGTTGCCTGGTCCGTTCGCCGGATGCGAAGGAGATGTTCATGGTTTACCACTCCCATGCTGATCCCAATGTGCCGAAACCGTCGATGGATCGCGTGGTCAACATCGACCGGGTCGAATTTACGACTGATGGTAAGATGCGAGTGATCGGCCCAACTCGCTCACCTCAACGAATGCCTTCGGGGGCCGCTCGATAAACTCACGTGGATTGAACCAGGCATCGTAGCACGACTCCGTTATGACCAGCATTGGATCGAGTGGGGTCAAATAAGTGGAACGAACATTTCAGTCAGTGAAATCGGCGGTTGCGTGAGTAGGAAATGCCCGATTCACAGTCGAGATTGAGTTCAGCCAGAACAGCTCCGGCCAAAAAACAAGACAGACCGCGCAGCAGTTATCAAACCGATTGTTCCTGAATCTCGGTGGCGTAGTGCGACTTCATAAACGTCGCCCAAGAACCTGTGCGTTTGCGATCGGGTGCCGGTTCAATGCCGTGCGCTTCCAAGATGTTGCCGATCGTGGTGACGGTGATGTGGTAGCCGACATTCGATAGAGCGCCGGTGATACGGTCGTAGCCCCACGTCGGGTTCTCTATGGCGAACTTCACGGTCAAATCAACGTTCACCTGTCGCGTCCTTGGTGGCCAAGCTCATCGGTCTCTTACGTCGAAAGAAAGTGCTTAACACGTTTGTTGAACACTGACAGTTGTGGAACTCAAGCCCACGGAGCAATTCTGAAGGCTTTTGAGGCGCAAAGCAAACAGTGCTTCAGATTGGGACAGATACAAACTCTAGCGGCAAATCTCAACTGCGAAGATGGCCGTTTTATTGCCCCTACTCCTCGTTTGGCTCAATCAGGCCAATACCGTCGTAGCGGCGGAAGTCTTTGGCGTTAAACGTCAACAAGTGGCTCACGCCATGGTCGTACATTGCCGCAACGAGACGAGCATCGTGGACGTTTTTGCCAATCACCGATTGAGATTCAACTAGGTCAAGCCACATGGCGTACAAGTTGGCACTGTCGGGAAGCAGATCAAACATTCGCTCAAACGTGTCTACACGCTGCTTGGCAACTTTTGGTGACAATCCAAGTCCGTTGTATTCTTGTGGGCGAGTGGCGACTGACCAGAATTCGTAGATAACTTGCGGAACAATCACTAGCTGCTGATTATCTTCGGCTAATTTCTTAATCGCGTCCTTGGCTGCCGCGTGCTGTTTTGATGCGGTTTCGATTGACCGCAAAAGCAAATTGGTATCAAGCAGAACCTTCATTCACCACGACCCGCGTAAATGGACTCGCGGCTATCGTCGACGTCGTTACCAAGCGGTGGCAGCCCGTGGGTGAGTTCCTTAAAGGCCTCTTCAAGAGCTTCCCCGCGAAGTTTCGCCCCTTGCTCTGGCGACACAGCAGCAGCTTGAACAAGATTTTCTACGAACGTCTTAACGTCAACGCCTTTCTCCCTGGCCTTTTGCTCAAGTGACTTTTGCACATCAGGGGATAGTTCAAGTTCAATCGTCATATCACTCACGCTCCTATTTTCCACGTGAAAGCTCGCTATTTCACTTTTCTAGATTACCACAAAGCACCAGCACTGACCATGAGAATCTAACGGCAGTCAGTCCTCCAAGTAGTCGGTCAGCGAAGCTAATTTGACCGCGAGACCGATAAGCGTCTCGTTTCCCTACGCGGATGCGTTTACGCAGCGTTTTTTTCAGACTTTTTCGTTGCTCGCATAAACTCTCGAAGAATCAGTTCGAGATAGGCACGCGAGGACTCGCTATCGAGGGATTCGTTTCGGAAATATCCTGCGATGTGGTCTGGATGATGGTCTTTGCAATAGTTGATAGCAGCAGTAAGAAGCTTTTCGCGTTGGGCAGACGGCAAACTATCGAACTAAGCTAGCAACTGTCGCTTGGCCTTGGGCGTATCATCCGAGGGCTTGAAATCGCTGAACATTTTGACTTTGCTTGCCTTGCGGTATATGGCTTGTAGCTCGCCGGTTTTGGAATCGGGCCTTATTTCCATCGAATCAATAAAACCACACTCAATCAACCAGTCGGCTGCACGCTCAAGCACTCGTTTCATCTCGCTTGGGCAATAGGAATCGCTAAGCCTTGTCGTTCGAGCTGCAACATCTTTAGACGCAATCGATGATGCGGTTCAAGAGCTTTCAGAGTCCGGTCAGCACGTAATTCTTGATGCGCCTGGGAAAGAGGGCGACCAGGTATCAACACTTTGTTTGCTTTCTGACTTGGTGCTGATTCCGCTTTGTGTTTCAGAACAAGACTTGCTTCAAACGGTAGGTGTCATCAACCTTGTACGACGCCAACAAAGGAGAAGCAAAGAGGGCAAGCCTGATGCAGCCATTGTGCTTACGAGAACGCTTAAGAACGATATTGCAGTCCGTGGGGTGAGGGACAATCTGGGACGCTACGGAATCCCTGTTGCAAAGACAGAGATCCGTGAAATGATAGCCGTAAAAAGAAACACGTCCGTGATGCGCGAGCCAGCTTTCTTCAAAAACAACGGTGCTGCCAACGATGTTCTAAAGCTCGCTCAAGAAATCATCCTACCAAAGTTGCCAAATCTTGATGGAGTAGCAAATGAGTAAAGGGGCACCGGATGTTTCAGCCACGTTTGATATCGTTGATGGTCAGCTGGAAAATTTCGATGAAGCTGAAAAGAGGCTTCTTGAAAAACGCAAAAAGCAACGAGAGAACAAAACACAGGAAGCAATGCAAAAAACTGATGGCAAAAACAAAACCGCAACTCCGACCTCAGAAATGCCAGCGAAACCAGCAGCCAAAAAGCGAGAACCAAAAGGGGAGGTTTTTAGGCCTTCCATTGTCACGCGAGAAAGCCGTCGCAATTTGACACTAAAAGTGCTTGAGGAAAACGAAACCAAATTCAACCAGCTTTTTCACCGCCTGCAACTTGCAGGAGTTTCTCGCCGGAAACAGGACTTAGCTGATGAGGCACTAGATTTGCTTTTTACAAAGTACAAGTCGGTGACTGGCTAGCTAGCGCTGCCATTTCATCAGCCACAACACGCGTGCTGATGCCCGTTTGGGTGGTCGTTATGAGCTGGTTTTTTGGCAGACGCAAAAAACTTATCCTTCCAGGGCTTTTCTACAGACAAGGACGGCAAGCTCATTCCCACATCGCATAAAAAAGCGAGGTCTGAAAACCGATCTTTGAAGGGTGGGGGAGATTGGCCGTTTTTTCTGCTACCGCAGCGGCCGTTAGTCGCTATAATCAGGGTCAGTGTTTGGGTCAGAGAAATGGGGTGAGAACCGCTCCAAATCACTGACCTACGTTCCAACTACCTAGAGCTGGAAACCTCAAAAACCCCGTAAAAAACGAGTGGGCAATACAGAACTCGAATCTGTGACCTCCACGATGTCAACGTGGCGCTCTAACCAACTGAGCTAATTGCCCGAAAGGCGATCGCGAGTGTAGTGGATGCTACGCGCGACGTGCTTTGGTTTTGGGTGGTTTCGGCTCGTTCGACCTCGTCGCTTGAGCCATCTTCCCTTGTTTTTCGTCTCGGTAGTCTGTGCGGAAGTTAGCGACTCGTCAAGTATGTTTCGGGACCTGTACCGCAGCAATCAAGCCAATTTTTGCCAAGGGGAAGCCGTCGATGGGCTGCTTCGTCGTTCGATTCGGGGTTCGAAGGAAGATCCAAGCGGTTCTGGAGACCTGTTCTTAGGCAAAATGGGGATTTCTACGATTTCGCTGTTGACGGTTCCTAGCGCCGATATGGATACTTTTGGAGACGTTTTGGGCTTGACGAACGCCGTTACCGTTTGATTCGGTGCGATTGGCACTGTGGTTGCGCCGTCAAGAAGAAAAGCACAGGGACCTATGTGGGTCTCCCCAAAATGGATTCCTACCTTTTGTGCCGGATAGCCCTCTGGCCGGAGACGTTTTTATTAGTGGCATTGGCACGCAAAACCAACCAGCAAGAATCTCGTGATACCGTCCGTATTAACAGCCAAATCCGAATCAGCCCGATTCGTGTCGTCAGTGAAGAAGGGGAGCAGTTGGGGATCATTCCCACCGAGCAGGCCCTCGACCGTGCACGTGACGCCGGTTTAGATCTGGTTGAGGTCGCTCCGAATGAGCGACCACCGGTTTGCCGAATCATGGATTACGGCAAGTTCAAGTACGAAAAGAACAAGAAACAGCAGAGTAGTCACACCAAGACGAAGACCAAAGAAATTCGCTTACGGCCGAAGACGGGCGACGAAGACGTTCGCACCAAGATTCGCCAGGCGGAAAAGTTCTTAGAGCACAAAGACAAAGTTCAGGTCAGTGTGCTGTTTCGAGGTCGCGAGATGGCTCACATCGAGGAAGGCCGTAAGGTCATGGAGATGGTTGTTGAGTTGTTGAGCGAGGTGGGTAAGGTCGAAACGGCACCGCAACAACATGGCCGGCGAATGATTTGTATGATCGCGCCAAAGTAGACGTCAGGTGTCCGTTAGCAGATGACAGCAACTAACGATCGTGACGACACGCTAGTCGTATCGGTGGATCAGCTTTGCCAGCACCTTTCGGCGATTGCTCCGCTTCGATTGGCGGAGTCGTGGGACAACGTTGGGTTGTTGGTGGGCGACCGAAATCGTCACGCTGGGCGAGTCATGACGTGCCTGACCTTGACTCCAGCGGTCGTGGACGAAGCGGTGACGGAGAAGGTTGACTTGATCATCGCTCACCACCCGATGCCCTTCAAGCCTCTCGCTCGGATCACGTCGGATTCGATTACAGGTGGGATGCTGTTGCAACTGATTCAGGCCGGGGTAGCCGTTTACAGCGCTCACACGGCGTTTGATTCCGCGGCCAACGGCATCAACCAAGATTGGGCCGAGCGTTTGGAACTTCACGAGATTCGGCCTCTCATCGATCCCACAGCAGATTTAGCTTCCGCCCCGACGGCGACCTTCGAAGTAAAGGATGGTGCCGCGGGACGGTACGGGCTTTGGGATCCACCATCGTCGTTTGGCGAATTGACTCGACGCGCGGCCGACGTTTGTTCGGCGGACAACGTGCGACGAATCGGTTCCCCCGACAAAGCAATCACTCGCGTTGCAATCGCTTGTGGAAGCGGCGGCAGTTTCTTGTCGGCGGCGAAGCGGAAAGGATGTGACGCCATGGTGACCGGTGAGGCTACGTTTCATACCTGCTTGGAAGCAGAATCGCTCGGAATCGGGCTGATTCTTGTGGGGCATTATCAAAGTGAACGGTTTGCAATGGACCGGCTGGCCAAGACCCTATCGCGTGAGTTTCCTGCTTTGGTGGTTTGGGCCAGTGATCAGGAAAGCGATCCGATTGAGTGCTTGAATGGGCTGCGAGCCAACGGCGATGAAAACCGCTGAGGACGGAGGATGTTCTCGGCTGACCTCGTTTGGCAACGTACGGGATCAAGCTGCCTTCTGGCCTGAGTCGCTTGGTATCGGCAGGCGGGGATTGAAGTCAGCGGAAACCGTTGCCTCCGCATCCGCTGCAACACGTTTTGCATCGTCTTTGCTTCGCCTACGCTGGCGCAGATAGTGGTCCATCATCAGCAACGCAAAACCGATCCTTTGCGACCAGGGCAGATTCGTTGTTGAGCCCATCTTGGTGTAGCGCATCCATTCGGCGAGCGAGGGACGTTCCAGGGTGCGAAACTCACGGGGTAAGAGATAGCCAAGCAGCGAGATGTCGTAGCCCATTTGTTCGACATACCACCGAATCAGGCGATTCAACTGCAAAGCCTGTTGCATCTTGCTTTTTGGACTTTGCTTTTGATTTGCAAATCCATTGTTGGCATGCAGCCGATAATCGACCAAGGGTTGATCCAAGTGGAACTTGTGAGCTCCAACGATCGAGGAGCCAATCACGAGTACATCGTCGGCACGGATGCGCCATGCGGCCTCATCCGGATAAGGCAAGACACGACTGAGTAAACTCGACCGCATGGAGAGGCAAGAAGTTGGGTTACCGATCCAGCTTCGTTGGAAGATTGCAGCGAGCGTGCTGATACCATAATCGCGGGTGGGTTTGGCGGGTAGTGGTCGGCGGCGAACCAGTCCGATTTCACGGAAACTGATACTGAGGAAATCGACGTCGCTGCGCCGTTGATAGAGATCGGTTGCATGTAGGTTGTATCGAGAATCGTAGCGATCGTCGGCATCCAAGAAGAACACGAGATCACCCGAGGCCAACCGTTTCCCTTCATGGAAGCAGGAGAGCTGTCCACCGTTGGGTTTCGAGACGATCGTCACATTGTCCACGGAGGAAAATCGACCGCGCAGACGTTGCAGCGAACCGTCGGTGGACCCGTCGTCAACCACAATGATCTCATCAAACGGCAACTCCTGTTCGATCGCTGTTTCGACGGCTTCACAAACATACGGGGCATAGTTGTAGCTATTGACCAAGCAACTCGTTCGTGGCCGCCGTATGACCGGGGGTCCAACGGAACCGAGGTTCGCAGAAAACGCGCCCGTCGGGCGGGCATCGCGATCGATTGCGCCAGGATTTGGGATGCTCATGGGTATCGGTGGGATTTTGGGGGTGTCTTGAAAGCACGCTACCGCAAAACGCATTACCGCTGGGGACCTGAAACGTTGTCGTTGGGGTCACCATGATCCGAGGGAGCGGATTCCGCACATCGGTGCAGAAAGGCAAGGCGTCTGAATCGCCATCGACGCTTTTGCAAGCATTTTATGACCCAAACCCCGTCGTCCGACGGCGGGGGTGTACTTTTGATGACGGATGTTCGGGCTAATCTGGTTTTGCAATCGAAAAGGTGTGGTTTTGCTTTCCCCAGCGACCGACAAATAGAGGGATGAGGTCAGTTGTTTTTCTATCGAACGTGTTGCTGCGATGAATGATCCGATTGCTTATCTACAACCACCGCGTCCGGGTTTGGTTTCCGTGGTCATCCCAGCCTACAATCGGGACCACTTGATTGCGTCGACGCTGGAAACTGTTCGCCGGCAAACGTACATGAATTGGGAGCTGTTTGTCGTCGAGGATGCCTCGTCGGGTGAGACCGAGCGGATTGTGAAGGCGTTTGGCGCTTCCGTACCGAACGCAGTGACCTATCTTCGGAATACGTCAAATGTAGGCGCTGCGGAGACTCGCAACGTTGCTTTTCGTTTGGTCCGAGGTCAGTACGTTGCAACTCTGGATTCCGACGATCGTTGGTTGCCGCGACATCTGGAGACGATGTTGGACGTCTTGGATCGCACGGGGCGCGACATCGCATCGGCAAATGTCACCATGGTTGAAGACGGAACGGATCGAGAACTTGGGGTGTGGGGACCGAGCACGGAGGAAGTTGCCAACTTTCCCGCCAGCATGTTTTGTCGAGGCTTTCTTACGCCGTCCGCCACGGTGATGCGTCGCGAGGTGTTGGAACGAGTCGGGCCCTGGAGCAGTGATCACGAGTACTGCGAGGACTACGAATTCTATTTGCGTTGCGCTTCGTTGGGAGTCTCGTTCGCCCATGTCAAGGAACCGACTTGTTTGTATCGAAAGTGCCACAGCGATGCGAGTACAGCGAAGTTGGCGTTGGTGGTCGAAGCGGTCGCCTACACGATTCGCCAATACATTGGTTCGCCGGCCCTTGACCCCGTGACGTGTCGTAACTACGCCTTCACCGTTTTCCTGCAAGCGTCGCGGATTCATCGTCGTTCGAACCCGGACCAGGATGTTTCGGCCGATCGATTTCGGGGTGGCCAATTGCTCCTCGAAGCATGGCGACTGAGTCCACTGCGATTTTGGATCTTACTGAAGGGGATGAGTGTCTTGTTGGACTCGTCGGTGAAAAACGTGCTTCGACCGAAGTCCGATCGAAAAAAATATCGTACGAAGATCGAGAGGCTTCCTAACGTGATGGATGGATTAAGTCAGCGGATGAAGAACGCTGCGTAGGTCTCGAGCAACAACCTGAAGGAGTTGGAAGTTGGACAATGCCGAAACGATTGTTGTGGTCTGTGGTTGTGACGAGAACTATGCAATGCCGTTGGCGGTAACGCTTCGTTCCGCAGTCGATCATTTAGCGATGGATCGGGCTCTTCAGGTCTATATCTTCGATGGCGGAATCCGTTGCGAATCGAAACAACGGATCGAAGAATCGTGTTGTGAGGATCGAGTTTCGATTGAGTTTGTCACCATTGACATGTCAATTTTGAAGGACGTCCCGGTCAGTGAACATGTCAATGCTGCGTCGTACCTTCGGCTATTGATTCCCGATGTGTTGCCTCGTTCGATCGGTCGAGTGATCTATTTGGACTCGGACCTGTTGGTCTGCAAAGACTTGTCCGAGCTTTGGGAAATGCCACTCGGTGAAAATGCAATCCTTGCGGCTCAAGATAGCGCGGCGCCGTATCTCGACAGTTCGATCGCGACGTCCAACTTTTCTCTTTGCGCCCGCTATCTCGCCGCGCCGCGTCCGATTGCAAACTACGAGAGCCTCGAAATGTCGCCCTATGCCAAATACTTCAACGCGGGCGTATTGGTCATTGATGTGGACCATTGGCGTCGAGAGCGTCTTGACGAGGAATTGTTTGCCTGTCTCGATCAGCATCGTGCCCATGTGTTGTGGTGGGATCAATATGCACTGAATGTTGTGATGTATGGTCGCTGGGGTGAACTGGACATGCGATGGAATCAAACCGCCCATCTGTTCGCTTATCCCGCTCATGGCGAGAGTCCTTTTCGAAAGAGATCCATGGCGCTCTTGCGCAAAGACCCTTGGATTATTCACTTCACGTCCTCGCTGAAGCCATGGAACTATTTCTGTCGACATCCTGAGACGAAGCGTTTTCATCATTACCTGAGCAGGACTTCGTGGGCCGGATACACTGCGGAACGTCCTGACGACTACCTGCAACAGATCTGGAAGTATCATTCGGATGCGGCAAGGAACGGAATTCGAAGAAGAAAACGGATGATTCGGCGATTTCTTGGGACAGAACACCGTCGCGCCGGGTGATTTTCCAATTCGACTGCAATCCGAGGGGATCGAGATCCATGAATCAAACAGAGAACAAGGCCGCATCGATGGATCCGATCATTGTGGTGAGTGGATCCGATGAAGCCTATGCGATGCCGTTGGCCGTAACGCTTCGATCGGCGATCGAATCGCTCGCCGAACCTCGTTCGATGCAGCTGTACATTTTCGACGGTGGAATGACCGACGAGTCCAAACGGAGGATTGCGGATTCGTGCAACAACCCTCGTGTAGCGATTCAGTTCATCGAAGTCTCGATGTCCACGTTGAGTCATTTGCCCGTTGACGGGCACATCAGCTCGTCAGCTTACCTTCGCTTGTTGATTCCGCAGATTCTTCCAACGTCGATTGATCGAGCGATTTACTTAGACTCTGATTTGATTGTTTGTCGTGACTTGGGTGAACTCTGGGACTTGCCGCTAAATCGCCATTTGGTGTTGGCGGCACAGGATTCTGCTGCACCTTACATCGATGCGGCGATCGCAATGAAGTCCTACACTCACTTCAAACGCTTTCTTGCTTCGCCGCTCCCGATCGCCAACTACAAAAGTCTGTCACTGGATCCCTGTTCAAAGTACTTCAATACGGGTGTCTTGCTGATTGACGTTGACCGGTGGCGACGCGAACGGATTGATGCTCAGTTGTTTGAATGTTTGGAAAAACACCGCGAGCATGTCTTATGGTGGGACCAGTACGCATTGAACGTTGTGCTCTACGGGCGTTGGGGCGAATTGAACCCGCAATGGAACCAAGGCGCTCAGGTTCACCTATTTCCATCGCATCATGATAGCCCTTTCGATCGCGAAACGTACACGAGATTGATGACGGATCCATGGGTGATTCATTTCACGTCGCCGTCGAAGCCTTGGCACTACTATTGCCGGCACCCCGCGAAGCGTTTGTTTCAGCGGCATTTGGCCAAGACCGCTTGGGCCCATTTCGAAGCGGAGAAGCCGAACGCGCTTCTACGGACTTGGTGGAAGCACCATACGAAGGCCGTAAAGATCGAGTTTCGTCGACGAAAGAATATGGCTCGCCACTTGTTTGACTCAGACCGTCGGGCGGCGTGACGTCTGCCGCGTGCTTGCCGGCGGATTGGTTTTAGGCTGCACGTTTGTGATCGCTGGATGGGGAGCGTGAAAACGCTTGTCCTGCTTTGGACAGCTTTCGTGCCACTCGCTGAAATTCATCCATGACTCGCTTTGCCGTGGTCTTCTTTGCTTTTGCTTGCGGCGGGGCGATGTTGTTTCGAGCTTCGTGGAGCCCCATCAACGTTGACCACAATGTGATCTGCTCGGCCCGGCACAGATTGTTTACATCAAAGAACTGACGCATGACACGGTATTGATTAAGGTAGTGATCGGTACTTCGCATCAAGCTATCCTCGCGATGACGATAGTAGAACAAATACTCGGGGATGACGTCGAGTTGATGACCTTGGCAAGCAAGCTTGACGAAGAATTCCCAATCTTCATAGCTGGTGTCGCGATCGAGTTCGTACCCGCCTGAATCGCGTATCGCATCGAGACGGAAGATGGCGTTCGCATCGCCGTAGACGTTTCGCAAACCGGAAACCACAAACGGACCGCCACAGGGTCGATAGACGTATTGGATCTTCCCCGCAGCGATATCCGGGGTTTCTTGGAAAGCACGATAGAAGCACGCGACCGCCGTGAGTTCCGGGTTGCGCTCGATCGCCTGAACAAAACGCGAGACCATCTTGGGACCGGCAATGTTGTCCGAATCCACGGGGATGAAATACTCGCCGCGTGCTTCCGCGATCCCGCGATTTCGTGTCGCGCCGAGGCCGCGGTTCTTATGTGATAGGAATCGGAAATCCGGATAGGTCTGTTTGAACTGTTCGAACACCTGATTGGACCTTGCGTCGGGTGAACCATCATTGATGACCATCACATCCAAGTTGGGATAGTCTTGCGCGGCGAGCGACGCGAGCGTGTCGGGAGCGAATTCGGCCATGTTGTAGTAAGGCACTGCGATACTGACCAAGGGCGGTGCGACTTTCAGCGAGACACTCGCGATTGAGCTTTCGTCGTGCGACGAGATCATCGCTGCGTAAAGATCACAAAGGGTTGAGTCGCTCCGCTGGGATCCAACGTGATGGGGCGCTTTGAGGACGTGCTCTGAGTCAGTTGCCATGTTGATGGGTAGGACGGTCGCCTCTGCGCGAACACTCCATCCAACACTTCGAGCATGGTCAAGAAGAGATTGGGACGATGCTTGTTGGAAGTCGGCGTGTTCGAAGAGGTAACGCTCGTAGAAGTCACTGAACGCCTCATCAATGCCCGTCGGCCATTGGCGGTTCGCATGGCGGGCCCACTGACTCGAACCTTGCAGTCGGACAATGACCTTTGTCTGATCAAATGCAGATCCCATTCTTCGGGCTTGTACGGTTCGGAATCCGTGGCCACCTCGTTCGGCAAACTGAATCAGATCGTAGGCGTGTTCGTGGTTGAGGGCTTTCAGAGCCTCAAAGATCTGTACGCTAACGGCGTCGATCGGAGCGAGGCAGTCCGCATCGAGTTTCACGTCAGGATTGCTTCGGAAGTCGTCCATCGTGAACAGCGAAATACCGTTTTCCGCGAATCGGCGTCGACATTCGGTCCGTTGAAGTTCGCTATCGTCGTCGGACGCGGCTAACAGATGGACGGTCCACCCCTGGTCGGCAAGTGTATGAGAGAGTTGCCACGCGTGTGACTCGTTGCCTTTGGCGGACAAGACGCCAAGCAACGAGTGGGTCACGATACAGATGGATCCGGACGATGAGTGAGCATGCATGGTATCTCAGTTCCTGTCTTCTGTGGAGAGTCGCTATCTCTCCTTACCGAACCGGGGTGGGCGGAATCAAGCTCAAGTGGAGAAACTCGAGTCCGGAGGCGATTTTTCGGAGGAAAGCCGGTCTAGTGTTTGTGAAGCGTTGTTGGTATATCATCGTGATCGGATGGTCTTAAAATCAGCCGATCGAAGGTGGCTCGGTTTTTACCGAGCGAGTGGGATCGACGGGTCGGGACGCTGCGGCGAACTGCTCGTGATTCCGATGCTGTCCAGCGTGTGTCCCTACGACGTACTTGCGACCACAGCCCGCCACACCGCAAGGTTCGCCCCAAGGTCAACGAGGCCCGTTTGCAGCGAAGCGGCGAGATTACTGCTGGGAAATGTCGGCTCAGATCGGTTTAAAAGAAACTGACTTTGCCTTTTGATTTTCCTAGTTTCTCATCCGACCCCGAGGTGCCACCTGGCATGATTGATACTGAACTTCTGCGCGACCCGTGCGCCCGCACCGCGACTCCCGTTTTGTCTTTCGATTCCGCTCGCAGTTTGGCGGTCCAGCATGGCACGCCGCTGCTGGTAACGTCCCGGAGTCGTTTGGTCAGGAACTATTGGGAGATGAAGCAGGCGATGCCCGGTGTGGATTTGTACTACGCCGCCAAGGCGAATCCCGCCCCCGTCATCCTGGAAGCATTGGCCGCAGAAAAGGCGTTTGTCGACGTCTGTTCGGCGGGCGAAATGGTCGCCGCGCTGGCGGCCGGATTCACGCCCGATCGGATGTTGCACACGCATCCGTGCAAAACCGAAGACAACTTTCGCCAGTGCTATGATGCCGGCCTTCGCTGGTTTGTTTACGACAGCGAGTCCGAGGCTGAAAAGATCGCGTCTTGGTCGACCGATGTGAACCTAACATCGGAAGTCAATTTACTGTTGCGTTTGGCAATTACCGCCCAGTCGAGCAAGATCAATCTTTCCGCCAAATTCGGTGCACCGGTGGAGGACGTTGCTTCCTTGTTGGAAGCGGCGAGTCGGCGGCGATTGAACGTGCGAGGTTTTTCGTTCCACGTTGGCAGTCAATGCGTCAGCCCTGAGGACTATTGCATCGCGATCGCCAAAGTCCGTGAAGTTTGGGATTTAGCGACGCGGATGGGATTTGTATTGAGCGTCTTGGATATCGGTGGTGGATTCCCTGCTCCGTACCGCGACGATGTTCCATCGACGGATTCATTTTGCGGCGTGATTTGGCGTGGCCTACAGGAACATTTCGGCCGAATGAATGTACGCTTCCTTGCCGAGCCCGGTCGCGGGTTGTGCGCTGAATCGACGACGTTGGTCACCAAGGTGATCGGAAAAAGCAAACGTTGGGGAATGCCTTGGTATTTCATCGACGACGGCATCTACAATTCCTTTTCGGGAATCATGTTTGATCACGGCGACTTTCCGATTCTGTTTGAATCGAGCGGTGATCGCCCCGTTGCTGCGGGTGTGATAGCAGGCCCGACTTGTGATTCGGGCGACGTGGTCTGCCGGGACCAAGAAATGCCCGATCTCGAAGTTGGCGAGTTGTTGATGGTGCCGTGCATGGGTGCCTATGCGGGTGCTAGCGCGTGTCCGTTCAACGGGCTGCCAGTCGCCAAGTCTGTCTTGATTGCGTAGCGATGGTTGCGGCTGCGTGACTATTCCTCGGCGCTGGCGATGATCGGCGCGGTGACGCTACCCGCGCCGGGGCGGACGGATAAGATTCCGAACAGGTCGCGGTAAGTGCGCGATTCGCAGCCCAGCGTCGCCAGGATCCCAGCGCCCGTGAGAGCGCCCAGACCAACCGCTAGTGCAAAAGCCGGAAAATAGGTTTCGCCGCAACCCACCATCCCGCCAAAGCATGCCGCATCCCCCATGCTGCGAGTCAGGTTGCGAGTCAGGTTGCGATCGGTGGCGTTGACCGGACGGTCATCGGCGAATTCACAAGCGGGAATGGTCCGGTCCATCAAAGCGAATCAATTCATCAGAAACAATTGGATAACGGTAGGGTTTGCAAAAGTGCTTTTTCAGCTTTCCGCTGGGATTCAACAGCTTTTGCCATGAAAAGTCCTTCCTCGCTGGGAGGTCGTGCAGTTTTTAAGTTGTTGATTGAAAAAGACTTACAAGATTTACCTCCCCCTCGCTGCGCTCGACCCCTCCCGCTGCGCGGGCAGGGGTGGTTGGATACCTAAACACTTCAGCAGTCACAACTTAAAAACTGCACGACCTCCTGGACCGCAGGGGTTATCCAACTTCAGCCAATTCTAGCCTCCAATCTAGAATTCCGCGCTACCCATTTGCAATCCCTAAAGCAAAGCCGATTGGCGTGCCTGCACGCTGAGGTCGGGGGCACTGGGCTTGCTTAGTGGCCCGAAACGTTGGTATAGCGGCAGGATGGTTCACCGGAACCGACCACCATTTCAGTTGGGAAAGCGAGTCGCGGGGAGATGCACTTGATGCCAAAGCCAGTTCAGAACTCAGAGCCGCTGGTCGTTGTTACCGGTGCGGACGAAAATTACGCGATTGGGCTGGTCGTTACCATCCGCTCGATGCTTTGTCATCTCGATCCGGGGCGGCGTGTTCAGCTGCATGTGTTCGATGGAGGGATTCAGCGCGGTACGAAAAACCGGATTTTGAAGTCTTGGGCCGATCGCCGGTTGGAAGTGCATTGGCACGATATCGAGATGAGCCAGTTAAGCCATTTGGTGACCTCCGGCTACCTCAACCACACGACCTACTTACGGTTGCTGATCCCAAGCCTTGTTCCGCCGACGGTGGAAAAGGTGATCTATCTCGATTCGGATCTGCTCGTACGCAAGGACATCAGCATTTTGTGGGAGGAGCCGATGGAGGACCATTCGGCTTTGGCAGCATTGGAACTCGCTAGCCCCTATGTCGATGCCGAGGTGGTCTTTGCGAATCAACCGCTGAAGCACTCACGGCTTGGGACTGCGACTCCGATTGCAAATTATCGAGAGCTTCATCTCGATCCACGAGCCAAGGTGTTCAATGCGGGCATGCTCGTCATCAACGTGGCTCAGTGGCGTCAAGAACAGATCCCCGAGCAAGCCTACCAGTGTCTCGAAGACCATCGCGACCATGTGCTGTACTGCGACCAGTATGCGCTGAATGTGGTGCTGCATGGCAAGTGGCGGGAATTGGATTCGCGGTGGAACCAGACCGCGCATTATTATGCTTACAAGTGCTGCGACCACAGTCCACTCGAAGAGCCAACGTTTTCCAATTTGGCAAACGACCCGTGGATTTGTCACTTCACTTGGATCCACAAGCCATGGTTTCGCGATAGCGGACATCCGTTTGGAGATGAGTTTGTCTGGCAGATGCGACAAACCGCTTGGGCTCGGTACCGTTTGAAGTCCAACCCGGATCATCCCGGCCCAGCTCGTCAGCGTCGCACGATGAAGCAGTGGCTCGAGCGCCGAGTCAGTAAAGCGAAGTTACGATTGGCGAGGCTAGGCATGGGTGCTTCGAATCAAGACGAAGACCGTCGCGCTGCATAAAGGGTGTCGCCGACTTGCTCAGGTTTCCTTGCAATCGTCTGGGCAAACCACTCGAGAGCGGTTGAGGTGGTCGATCAGCATGCGGAGTCGCCCCATGGCTTTGCGATTGAAGTGAAACACTAATCGCGGCAAGTGAGCCAAGTCGGGTTCGCCAATTTCATCTGCAAGGGACTTGGTTTGCTTAAACGTGCCATCGACGAGGATATCGGAGAACTCGTCGCGGATCTCTTCAAGCGTTTCGTCACTCAGTTTTTCTTTCAATCGGAACACCAACTGGTCGCGGACGTAACGCATGCTGTGATAAACACAGTAGAAATCCAGAATTTCCTGGACGGCTTCGTCTACGGAGTTGGTGATCTTGTAGAGAGAGACGTCTTCGGGGCTGATCATGCCACCCTCGAGGAGTTGTTTGTCCATGAACACGCCAAGGTCTCGCCAATAGCTTCCATCGGGTGCATCGAGCAGCACCAATGGCAGCATCGTTTGTTTTCCGGTTTGCATCAACGTCAGCGTTTCGAGCGCTTCATCGAGGGTACCGAATCCGCCTGGCAAGCAGACGATGCCGCTACACTCTTTCACGAACATCAACTTCCGCGTGAAAAAGTACTTCATCGTGACCAATTTGGGGTCACCTTGAATATACGGGTTGGCACTCTGTTCAAACGGCAGCATGATGTTCAGTCCCATCGAGGCCTCACGACCGGCCCCACGATGACCTGCTTCCATGATACCGCCCCCCGCACCGGTGATCACCATCCAACCGTGCTCGGCCATCCTCCGTCCGAGCTCGACGGCGGTTTGGTACTCGGGTTGCTCGGGCGACGTGCGAGCCGAGCCGAAAATGGTGACTTTGCGGCGCCGACGATAGGGGCGGAAAACCTTAAAGGCATAGCGCAACTCGCGCAGCGTGCGCGACAGGATTTTGAGGTCACCGCGGGCCGTCTTGTCCTTTTCCAATCGATCGACCGTATGCCGGATCACTTGTAATAAGTCCTGGGAATCGACCGTTGAAATCGGTTCATCGGCAGGTTGGGGACGATGCAGTTCGTCTTCGCCAATCGCTTCGATGGGCAGGTCTTTCTGATCCATTTTCGTAGTCATTCTGCAAGAGTCGACGGTTGTGGGGGACTAGGCGGCGTCGGTCGACGTCGCTTCGCTGGCTGGGACCACGCGTTCGGGCTTGATGCCCAGTACTTTGCCAAGGATCAATGCCAACGGTGCGGCACCAAAGCTCAGCAGGGCTCCCATTTTTACGGAATCCTGAATCGCTCCGGGGACCGTAAAGGCGGCTACCGAGACAAACAACGCAACCGTGAAACCAATCCCCGCTACCATTCCAAGGGTGACCACGTGACGATAATCCATCCCAGCGGGCTTCTCCAGTTTCAGCACCTTTTCTGCGAACAAGGTGAAGGCGGTGATGCCAACGGGCTTGCCAATCAGCAATCCGGCCAGAACGACCCACGTTCCCGTCCCCAAACTGCTCATCACGACGCCTGCGTTCGCCAGGCCAAAGAGCCCCAGAATGTATTCGACGGGCAGCTTCCAGAAGTGCTCAAATGCGCTCAGCGTGTCGTCGCGATTGAGTTCTTCGCGAGCGAAGATGCCAAGGTCCGTATGGGCATGAGGCAACAGCGGAATGATGGGGACCAATCCAAGTGCGGGGTGAATGTTGGCTTGATAGAAGCTGTACCAACACGCGATCCCCGGACCGATCAAATAGGCCCAGTGAGAGTGGACTTTCATGCGGCGGAGCACCAAGGCGCCCAACATGGCTGCCAGGGTGAGCAGGAGCCATTGCGGGGCAATGGGAGCCTGAGGGTAAAAGACGGCCAAAATCATCAGCCCCGCCGCGTCATCGGCGATTGCCAACAGCAACAGGAATGCAATCGCCGGATGACTGGCACCGAAAATGAACCGGGCGATCAGGTAACTGAAGGCGATATCGGTGGCACAAGGAATGGCCCATCCTTTCCCCAAATCTTCCTGTGTACCGGTCAGGTAGGTTCCTGCAACGTAGATCAGTGCCGGACCGATGATGCCCCCCACGGTGGCGAGCAATGGCGTGGCAGCTTTGCGAGGATTCGAAAGGGCACCGCCTGGCAGCAAGGATTCCCAGACTTCCTTCGCCGCAATGGCGAAAAACAATGCCATCAGAATATCGTTGATGATGAAATGCAGCGTCAATCCGTGCGACGCGGCCACCTGCTCGACCGCTTCGTGCGAACCGGCCGCATGATTCGCTGCCTCGTGTCCAACCGAATGGCCACCGCCCCAAAGCGAGGTAAGATCGAAATGGACGAATTGCTCGTAACTATGCTGATCTAAGTTCGCCCAGAGGAGTGCACCGACCGCTCCGAGTATGAGCAGGAACGAGTTGTCAATCAGCGTGCGGAGTACTCCGCGGTTTGGTGTATGCGCGGACATTTCCCGTGCGAGACCTCTGAAGTTCAAAATGGGGACGAAATGGGTGCGGAGATTGGAACCTTCCAAGTACCTGCGCCCGAAATATAGTGAGTTATGCTCACAAGGGAGAGGTGACTTGTTTGTTTCACTTTGCTAGCAAAAACAGGGAAAGTGACGTCGAGCACCGGTTTGTGCCAAATAGGCCGAATCAAGGGGTCGTCCGTGGGGCAGAACAACGTGACACAAGGTCACAGTAGGTGGTCGGTCAATCGTGCGAATCGTCTCAGTCCGCGCGATTCCAATCACAGCAAATACGAGCTTTTTGCGCTCGCACGGTGACCAGGAAGTCTGGACCGGCAAACGGCTTGCAGACTTGGCCGTGCGACTCGCCGCCGTCGGCGAAACAAATCGATTCCAATTGGTACTGGTATTGCAGTTAAGAGAGGGACGCGACTGCTCCTCGCGATTCGATTCCAGCATTGCGAAACAAGCGGAGGCTGATCATGACCGATCAAACCAAACATTCCGTTCGCGCCCTGTTTGCTCAGTGGAAGAGCGAACATGAGGATTTGAACCAGCGAATCGACGCGTTTCGCGAGTGGACCTATTCTGTTTCTCAAATGGGCGTTCCGAAGTTTGGGGAAGCGGCATGCAAACTGAAACAGTTCCGCAAACAGCTCACGCATCATTTTGATCGCGAAGACCAAATGGGAAGGCAGTTGGCAGACGCCTATCCGGCGGGTTCAGCCGAAGTGGCGGCGAGTCGCGACCAAGCTTCTCAGGATCATCAGGAGCTGCTGGTCGAATTGGACAGTTTGGTCGAGCGATTGGGTCAGCTGGAACCGCCGTTCGAGTCGTGGCAGATCGCGATGCGAGAGGTCGGCCTGTTCATCGATAGGCTGGACGAACACGAAGAGTACGAAGGCGAACACATCGATTGGCTCGCACCCGAAGACGATGTCGAGTAGCGATTCCGAGGGGACTTGATGTCGTTCATTTGCTGTCGATCCTCATCACTGAGTCGCGACGCCGAAGCGTCAAGCAGTGCGGCGACGAAATCGGTTGCCGAATCGCGGAACAGGTGCGTGCCGGGGGGCACCCGCGTCTGGTCGGAAAAAAGAAACCTACAAGCGGATCACTTGTTCTTCGTGAATCGTTTCGGCCGAAGGTTCGCAGTTGGCCGCCATTTCGATTTGTACGACCCATCGTCCATCGGCATCGCCGGTGACGATCCAGTGCGGTTGAACACAGACGCTCTGATGCACCAATTCGAAACCCGATTCACTTTGGCTGACCGTTGAAATCGGGAAAGCCCAAATTCCACTCGGTCGGTCGATCTCCATTCGCACATCGATGCCGAGCCAACGATCCGATAGGCTTAGCCCATGGGCATCCCGCAGATCAAGTTCCTCGCCGAGTTGGCCATAGCGGTGGCCGTCAAGATCGGAGAAGTAGCGATCGTCAGCACCGGAAGGTAAGCCGGCAAAATTCATCTCGATCGCAAAGTGTAGCGGACGATCTTGTGGCAAGTTCTCCAGTAAATACGTAACGGCCAATCGATCGCTGCCGGCGCAAAGGGTTACCGCTTTGGTCAAGGTGATCGGGATTCCCCAGGCGTTTCCATCTCGCCGCATCTGGACCTGCACCCGATCGGCACCACGCCGAATCTTGGTTTCGAACGGCAGATCGACAAAATCGCCCCGCTCCTCGGCTTCGCCGCGAGCGACCGATTGCAGTGAGGCATCGTTGTCATAGAAATGATCCATCAAGCTCTTGCGAGCATAACGGTCATATTGCAAGCGTTGGTCCAGGTCGGCTTGCTTGAAGACAACGCGATCATGAATGCTGGCAACATCCTCGCCTGCGGCATGGGGACCGGCCAGGACCTTGCGGTGGTAATTCTCGGGACGGCGTTGCAACGTCGCGAGCAGGTTGTGGCGTATCTCGCGAACATCAAGCTCGTACATACGGCCGCCATGCCCCGGTGCGATCCACGCGCACAAGCGATTGTTGCTGAGGCGGACTTCCTGCAGTCCATCAAAATTGTAATCGTCTGCGGTGGCAAGAACCGTTTGCTCATTCATTCCTTCGAGTTTGGAAAGTCGGTTGTCGGCAGCGATCAAGTGTTGATAGATTGCGTTACGCAGGTGGGGCAGATAGATGCCACCAAAAGCGCCGTGCCAGTAAGGGCAATTGCATTGGCCGCGATACAAGTCATCGCGAATCCTTGCGATTTCCAACGGGTCGCTGGCGGCCGCTTCCGCATCGGCCAATCTGCGACTGACGCTCATCATGCGAGCGTACATTTCGTTCGTTTCTTCGTATTTGGACTTGAAATTACGCCAGTAACCACCGCGGATGAACGGTTTCAAATCGCCCCATTGCGGGTGATCTTCCATCGCATGGGTGACCTCGTCGAATGTTTCTTGCGATTCGGTGGGCAGCGCCCATTCGGTCATCTCGCGATAGCTGCAATCGGGCAAATAGACCTTCCCGGCGGGAGCCGTTTGGGTAACGGCTTCAGCGAGTGTGACCGTTTTCAGCCACGAGGCATTTTCGCATAATGCGGTGAAGAAGGACCGCAGCCATCCCTTTTCGTAGACATGAACCTTCGTATCGGGCCAAGTGCCGAATTTTTCGCCGTCGTCGCCGAACGTTAAGACCGCACCGGGCGACTGCTCCGCGAACTGGCGACAATGATCGATCGTTTCCTGAGCAGGCCGAAACGGGATCGTGTAGCGGAGTCGTTCGGATCCAGGAAAAACTCGCAGCAGTCGTCCGTCGTCCTCGGTCAAAAAATAACCGCGGAGATCTTGGTCACGAAGTCCAGCTGCGCGGAAATGGTAATCGTCCAAGACGGTGTATTCAATTCCTGCGTCCACCACATCACGGGTTAAGGACGATTCCCAAACGCGTTCGGGCATCCACATGCCTCGAGGCCGAACACCAAGGGTGCGATGCAGCCAGTTGCTGTAGACTTGGATCTGGCCGATCCGATCGCGTGACGGCAGCATCGTCATGATCGGTTCGTATTGAGGACCACCGACAATTTCGACGCGACCGGCGTCGATCAGCATCCGCAACCGGTCGATGTACTCGGGGTGTCGCTCGGACAACCAAATCATCAACGGACCCGATGTGTGTAGCGAGATTTGCAGGCTTTCAAACGGTTCAAAGACCTCCAAGAACGGCAGATAGCTGTCCTGGTACGCTTGTTCGAACACGCCGTCAAAGTTGCCAATGGGTTGGTGATTGTGCAAAACCAGGCACAAATATGCGTGTGGCGTCATATTTTTTGTTTGGGGTGATCGGCGGCGGACGGGACTTCGAGCGCGAGCAGAACGTATCGCGACAACTTTGCTGTTACTATCGGATCAATCGATGCAACAGGATCATCTAAATTGTAGCCAACTGGATTCAAACCACGCGACGGGACGCGAGACATGCAAGAAACGGCTCGCGAGAAGACTTCAAAGAACGCGACGAGGGTCCTCAGCAGCCGTGAATTGCCGATACTTTTCGGTTGCGACTTCGGGCAACACGGTGTTGATCATGCAATCGCTGCTCCATTCAAAACCGGCCACTCGGCTGATTCGAGGAAAGAATTCCAGCGACCAGTGAAATGCTTCGGAGCTGCCCGTTGCGCCCGGAGGTCGCGTGTGAAGCAGCACATTGTAGGCAACTTGGGGGATCATCGATTCAAGCCAACCTGTCATCCGCTGCAGCAATCGAGCCAGTTCGTCGAGGGAAGCGAAAGGGACGTCGTCAAAATGGTCGATGTGTTCCTTGGTGGTGACGCGAATGAGCATCGGCAATCGGCTGGCGTAGGGACAATAGGCCACCAGGGAATCGGTTTGGGCGACGATCCGGGTCCTGTGCTTGAGTTCCGCTCGAATGATATCACATTGCAAGCAGCATCCTGTCTTGGCCTGATGTGACCGCATTCGCTCGCAAATCGTCTCGACCGAATTGGGGATCTGATCGGTTGCGATCAATTGGCTGTGGCTGTGTTGCAACGATGCACCTGCGTCGCCACCGACGTTTTTAAACAGGCTGATGTACTTGACCCCCTTTTGGTTTCGCCAAAACCGCAGACGTTGCTGGTAGGCAAACAGCAGCAGTTTGGTTTCCGCCAGGTCCAATTCGCTGAGAGATTGGACGTGATAGGGTGATTCGATGATCACTTCGTGACCACCGATCAAGTCACGCGACTGGAACAGAGGGTGAGAGCGACTGCTCGGATTCCTCGTCAACGAGGCGCCTTGATTGCACCCACAGGCGTTTTCCGTGATCACGGGATACTTGTTCGGCACCACGCGAACGGACCAATCGAGAGCTTCCACGTCGGTCGGATCGCCAAAGACCACAAAGCGATCTTCGTGATCGACCCTGGCCGCCCAGCATGCGGAAGGCGTCGACGCTTCTTCTCCCGCACAGAAGGGGCAGGTCACCTTTTTTTTGTTGGCCATCCTTCGCAGCGAACCAAACTGGTTGGGACGGGCGCCGCGATGCGGTGCGAAAATGGTCCATTCACCTGTGATCGGATCCAACCGTGATTGAGCGGTTCCTGGAGAGGCAACGGCGTGGCGATCGATTTTAGGTGAAGGGACGGTGGAGCAATCCGGAGGGCCGTCGGACGCCAAGGCGTTGTGGGCCATGTGGGAGGCTTCGTCAACTTCGGAAGTGGGGACCGTCTGTTCGAATCGATCGTGGACTTGAGTTTTGACGTTCTCGATCACGGCTTTACTTCACAGTCAGATGGATAATTTGCTAGGGCGGTGTTGGGCGTTGCAACACCCCTCACGCGCGCTGATCCTACCTCATAGGTATCGTGGTTTGCAAAGCGAAAAGCGGCAAAAATGCGGGATACTTTTCGCCCATTTTCCAGACCAGAACGATGCTTATGCTTTAAGGGCAATCGTTTTGGCGTAAAGGTCGACATACTGGCCTGCGCTCTTCCGCCATGAGAAGTCCTGCTTCATCCCGGTTTGGATGATTTGTTCCCATTTTTCTCGCTGGTGATAGCGGAGGTGCAAGGCTTTTCCGATCGTTTGGTCCAACGCGATTGGATTGGACTCGGGAACATAGAACCCAGTCGCCGTTGCATCGGCAAGCGTCTGTGTGGTGCAATTGACCACGGTGTTGGCGAGTCCACCGGTTTCGGTAACGATCGGGACGGTACCGTAGCGGAGGCTATAGAGTTGGTTCAGACCACAGGGTTCGTATTGACTGGGCATCAAAAAGAGGTCTGCTCCCGCTTCGATTTGATGAGCAAGCTCATCGCTGAACCCCAAGTACAACGCAAATCGATTGGGGTACGCCTTCGCCAGCGTTCGCAGTTCTGCTTCGTAAACCGGATCGCCACTGCCAAGCACGATCCACTGCGCCGGGCGATCCTCGCTGAGGTGTGAACGAATGACTGGGAGGATAATGTCCCACCCTTTTTGAGACGCGAGTCGGCCGACGAGTCCGATCATCGGGACTTCATCGCTTTGTTCCAAACCGAACCGGTGTTGCAGCGAACGTTTGTTCGCGAACTTCCCTCGTTGGAAGGATCGGGCATCGTAGTTTGCGACAATTTTTGGATCGGTTTCAGGGTCCCAGACGGATTCGTCGATGCCGTTGATGATTCCCACCAATCGATCCGATCTGCCACGAAGGATATTATCAAGACCGCAACCTTGCTCGGGCGAGCGAATTTCTTCGGCATACCGGGGGCTGACCGTGCTGACCATGTCCGCCGTGACAATCCCGGTCTTCAAGAAATTCAGGTGGTTGTAGAATTCAAATTCATTTGGGTTGAAATGGGACCAGTCGAGATCGGTCCAGCGAAAGGCTTCGGACCAGAAGTGACCTTGATAGGCAAGGTTGTGAATCGACAACACGGTCGATGCGCTGGCGATCCAAGAATAGGCCTTTGGCTTGGCCGCCATCAAACCAGGAATCAGCGAGGTTTGCCAATCGTTGCAGTGGACGATATCGATGGGCCATCCGAGCCGAGCAATCGCTTGCAATGCCGCTCGGCAAAAGAACGCGAACCGTTCGGCGTTGTCGGGGTAGTCGCCATCGGCGGTGCCGTAGAGCGAGTCGCGCTCGAAATATTGTGGTTGATCAATGAACCAAACGGGGACGTCTTGGTCCGGAAGGGTCGATTTGAGCAGTCGGGCACCAATCAATTTCTGATCCGACATGGGAACCGCGAAAGTGATATCGGTCGACTCGATCGGCAAACCCGCATGGTGAATGCTGCGAAAAGCTGGCATGATGACGGCCGTACGGTGCCCCAGTGCCGCGACTTTCGAAGGCAAGGTGCCACACACATCCGCTAATCCGCCGGTTTTTGCAAACGGCACCGCTTCGGTGGTAACGTAGACGATATTCAAGATACGGCTCGGTCGGTTAAAGTACTACGATCGACAGGAGACACTCTCGACGGAGGACTCCGTTAGACTGTAGGTCAAAATCAGCGGTTTTCTTAAAGAGACATTGTTTATCGATGGCGGTCGCACTCAGCGAGTTCGGGTCCCGATTGGTTCGTAGTGGTATTACCGATGCGGACGGATGCAAGCAATATGCGGCCAAGTATGCTAAAGCGTCCGGGGGTTCGCCACCCGCAGACGCGTTGTCGCTCGCAAAATACCTGGTTCGCCTCGGCATTTTGTCGGAGTTTCAAGCCAAGACGCTGTTGTCGGCCGATCCCGTCTTGCGACGAATCGGCCCGTATCTCCAGCGTGAAGGGACGAGTGAAGCCCCGCTGAGCCGGTGGCTTCGCGTTCAGCGAACGTCGACGGGCCGGACCTCGCAAGAGCGGGGTTTTCTCTTTCGCGTCGACCCGAAGCCCCTTGCCCAGGACCGCGACCGATGGCTCGCGACGCACGCAAAGACTCTCCACGCCTCGCTCCAGGGAGTTGAACTGGACCGCGGCGCAGACGAGTTGGCGGTTTTTTCTGCACTGCCAACTGGCAAATGCTTGTTCCATCGGGTTGGTGCCGGCGCGACCGTCTTGCCGCGGCAAGCTTGCCAAATCGGTATCTCGGTTTGTGATGCCTTGAACGTTTTGCATCGTGCGTCGCTCGTGCATGGGGCTGTCCGCAGCGACCGTGTTTGGATTACCAGCGGCAGCTCGCCGGTCGCGATCCTGTTACGTGATCCCGCGCTACCGCCGAAGTCGCCGGTTGTCCGAGACACGGCCGCCCAAGACCCACCGGCTTGGCTTGATACGCTTTGTAGCCCAATCGCTTACGCAGCTCCTGAGTTCTTGGATCCAACGGTCTGCTGCAATGTCGCGACCGACATTTATTCCCTGGGCTGCTTGCTGTACCGATTGGTGATCGGGACGATGCCGTTCGCGAGTTCGACCGACGAGCAGACGTTGCAGCAACATGCCAGCGAAGTGCCCGATGGGTTGGCCCATGCGGTATCGAAACACTCGGCAGGTGATCCGTTGTTGCGAGTGATCGCCTTTGCGATGGCCAAGAACACAAAGGCCCGGTTTGCAAACGTTGAACAACTCTCAACAGCACTCAAGGCCACTCTTCCGTTGCTTGAGGCTCCGGATCAGGAGGCCACGGGGTCGCGAGCTAGCGTTGCGGCGAAGCCCCCAAGCCCGTTGAAGTCGGTCGCCGCATCGGTTGCCTCACCGCAGTCGCAACCGCCTGCACCTCCCCCCACTGCACCGGCACCCACTGCACCGGCACCCGCTGCACCGGCACCCGCGGCGCGGAGGCGGAAACGAAATCGAAGTAAAGCGCCGCTGGTTCTTGGATCGCTCGGTGCTGCCGTGCTTGTGCTTGTCGTCGCCTTGCTCGCCCGTCGAAGCGAGGACCCCGACGGTGCAGCGGCACCACGGTCGCAGCCCTCACTTCCTGAGTGGATGGTCGAAGCGGCGAACTCCAAGAAGCAGCAGGACGCGTTGAAGAAACAATCCGGGGCACCGGAGCTATCCGATGCAGACGCTGCATCCGAGTTCCTCGCCGTCGACGACAGTCGGCTTTTGTGGATACCGCCCTATTCAACCGACCAGCCAGCGCCGCTTCGGCTTTTGCCTCCTGGGCCCGGCGCCGTGCTGACGGTTCAGCTTGCTTCGCTACGTTCGCGTGCATCGGGAAAGGAATTCCTTGATTCCCTGGGGCCCGAGCTGGTGCCCCTCTTGGAGTTGGCGGCAGCGCGGGGGAAGGTCCCTGTTGACGCGATCGATCGATTGTCGCTGGCGATGCATCCGTTGCCTGATGGTGGAACACGGGATGGCTGGCCAGAGGTATCGCTTGCGATCATGCTGCGGGACTCGATCGCGATCGAGGATCTGGTCGAGCGGTGGGAGGTTGCCGCCTCGCACACCGCAGAGGGAACGACGATTTACGCCAGTGACGAACTGGGTGATGATGCCTATTTCGTTGCACGGGTTGACCGAGAACCAGAAAGCCAAGTGACTCAGTTTGCCGTTGGAAGCATTGCTCGGATGCAAGAGGTTGCTGCTAACGAAGGAGCCGACATCCCGTTGCCACGTAACATGCAGTCGCTTTGGGATGCATCCAGTGACCAAGCTGACTTTGCCATCATGGTCACACCGAATTTTATTTTCTCTGATGCTCGGAGGTTGTTGCAGGTGTCGGCGCCGAAGTGGGTCGATCCTTTGAAGTCGCTCTTGATTCCGAACGTAGCCACCGCGCTGCTGGTCGCCGACTTTGATGACGAGCGTTTGTATGCCGAGACGAGATTTTCACCGAGCGGAGGGATGACGGGCGCCGCACTGCTCGGGCAGCTGCGCAGCGCTGTCGAAGGGACGCCCGGTTGGGCCGAGACGTTTATTCTCGAGTCCACGGCGGATCCGTCCTGGCGTTTGCTGGCGAATCGCTTGCCCTCGATGATGCGGTTTGTGGCTTCACAAACTCGGTATGGGTTGAACGATCAAATCGCGATCGCGAATGTCTATGTGCCGGCGAAGGCCGCGCCCCAGTTGGGTTTGGCAACGCTCTGGGCGTTCAATACGACATCGAAAAGTCGACCTTCGGTGCCGACAGTGACCGCAAAGGAGTTGACGTTGGAGGAGTTGCTCGATCGCAAGATGTCGATCGCCTTCGATCAGGAATCGCTCGAATTTGGAATCAATTTGATCGTCGAGCAATTTGCTGATTCGCTTCCTGAGGGCACGCAAGTTCCTGCGGTGCGAATCGTTGGTAGCGATTTGCAGAAGATGGGGATCACTCAGAATCAACAGATTCGAGATTTCTCGAGGCAAGGTTTGCCGTTTCGGCAAGTGTTGACCGATTTGCTGCTCGGTGCCAACCCTGACAAGACGGCCACGGGGTCGCATGATCCCAAACAGGCGTTGATTTGGGTGGTTGCGGATGACCCGCAGCGGCCCGGAAAAGAAGTGATTTTGGTCACGACGCGGCAGGCGGTCGTCGGGCGTTACGACTTGCCAGCCGAATTTACGGTCCCCTAGCACGGCCCGCTGGCACGGTGCTTTGTCCGCCGTTGTGGAGGCCCGAGTGGCTACGAGAGAGAATCTTAAGATCACGCTAGACCGGTTGTGACGATTGGTGGGTGCAAATCGACGATGTTGAGGATCAAAGCGGGTTTTTTTAGCCGCTTACATCACCACCGATGGAGAGATGTATCCTAGTCTTCGTCTGGAGGAAAGTGCCTCCGCGACAATCATCTGCCTGTTGTTCTGTGAGCTGAAGTATCAATGTCTAGCGGGGATTACCTACCGATCAGCGTGGCGACGCTGTTGCCTGCCAAGGCGGTCGGCTTGAACCTATTCCAAAAGGAAGAGGAATCGGATCGGTTGATGTTGTATCGCGGTTCGGACTATCCGCTCAACATGGACGACCTCGATCGGCTTCGTGGCCGCGGTGTGCATTTGCTGTACATTGCAAAGGACTCGGGTGCCCGCTATCAAGCTTACCTCCGCCGATTGTTGGATCCCAAATCCGATTCCGCCACGGTGACACCGCAATTAAGAGCTGGCGCGCTGAATGAAGTGGTGCTCGATGTGCTACGGACCTCCTTTGGTAATCGTCATGTTACCGAAACCGTCGCCTCGATTGGGAAGCTTGGCGCACTGACCGCCGAGATCATTACCCGTGACGAGTTTGCCGTTTCCGATCTGTTCCGCGTCTTGCATCACGACTACGCGACCTTTACCCACTCGACCAACGTCGCCTTCTACTCCGGTATCCTCGCCGCAGCCCTTGGGTATTCCCAAGAGGAAGTAGAAAGGATCACGACAGGTGGCTTGCTGCATGACCTTGGCAAACTTGAGATTGACGATCGTATCCTCTGCAAACCTGGCAAGTTGGACGAGAAGGAGTTTCGTCAGGTCAAACGTCACCCGTCGTTGGGATTCCGTAAATTGGCCAAGCGAACGGATTTGTGTGAAGGTCAGTTGATGATGGTCTATCAGCACCACGAACGGTTGGATGGCAAAGGTTATCCCGTTGGAAATGTGGGAAAGAACATCCATCCGTGGGCAAAAGTCTGTGCTGTCGCTGATGTTTTTGAAGCGCTTACCAGCCAACGACCCTACCGTCAGCCTTTGTCACGCGCCAAAGCACTTGAGATCCAGCAGCGAGACAGCGGAACCGCATTTGACCCTGAGGTATTAGAATGTTGGACAGCAGTTATTCAGAATGCTTGAATCAGTGGATCCATTCGGTCGCGTGGGAAATTGAATTGCCAAGCGAATGGTCCGATTACTTCGACGGCAATGGCGAAACCGGTGTGGTGATTGCTGAAGATGAGCGAAGCAATCAGCGGGTAGGGATTCGCAGGCGAGCTTTGCTTTGGCCCGAGTTGCATCTACCGTTTGTTGAGCGAGGCGATGTTCCTGTTGGCATTTACACCCGCGATTTTTCAAGGTCGGGCGCAGGTTTTCTTTCACCGATCGAGTTTTATCCCGAAGAAGAAGTCCGCATCGTCGTGCCTCATTTCTGGGTTCGCGTTCGGGTCACTCGCGCGAGACGCGTTGGCGAGACTTGCTACGAAACCGGTGCGGTGCTGATGCAAAAATTCGAACCGAGTGCGGATGCTTTTGGCGGAAACGTATTCGCAGAAGCGGTCAGGCCAGCCTAATTCCCGGCCTCAGCGGTTCGTCTTTGGGCCGGTTGGATGGGGAGGCTTGGCCCCGCCCAGGGGCGCCAACGTCGAGAAGCTTAGATCGTGGCCCAGGATCGTGGCCCAGCGAAGATGCGGGAATCCGATCCGCCGGAAAAGCGACGCTTCTCATGCTCAAATAACTGGACACCCTCTCACTGTGCTGAGGGCCAGCATCTACAATGAGTCCTCGTAAGTTTCCCAATCCCCCTAGATGCCGATCGGAATGACATGGGATTTCAAGTGAGGATTGCGATCGATCGATCGCCTCGGATGGTACTTCCCGTTGTGCTCTTCAGTGCTTTATGCCTGCAATGCGGCAACTCATTTGGCCAAATGTCGGATTCCGATCGTTCGCGAATGGTCGAACAGATCCGATCTGCGGAGGCGACAGTCCAGCCCGATCGGTTCCCGGATTTGGCTTCGGCCAAGCGTTCGGTCTCCGATGCCAGCAACGTCGTTCGCAGTGCGGTGTATGCGCGAACGGATGCCGAGAATGCGAAGGCATGGCTCGACTATTTGGATCTTGAACCCGTTGCCGAGGCAATGGAAGACGACCAATCGACGGCAAAACTGGCCTCTGCCGCGTTCGAGTTGCGACACCGGTTGGTTGGTAATGTTGCTGGACTGGAAATCGATGTGATTCGCGACTTACGAGCATCGGTCGAAGATCTGATTTCGGCCATTCGTTTTCGTGACCCCGAAAAATCGGTCGAGCCATTTCGTAAGCAACTCGCGTCGCTTGCCGATCGAATGGAGGGGATGGGCCGCGTTCCGTCTGCCGAAGATGCTGCGGCGATTTCCGCGATTGTTGGCTTGATCGACGAGTCCAATCAAGCGGGGGAAACGGTCGCGGTCATTCGCCAGATTTTTGGTCGTCCAAACCTCGCTATTCATGTCGGAGAGTCGATGGTCACTCGTAGCGTCAACCGAGCGGTCAACGAGTCACGTCCCGTGCGTGATTGCATTTTGGGGACGCGTATCGTTGGAGACGCAACCACACAGGGTGCCGTGACGGCGAATCTGTTGCCTGCGATGGGTTCCGCTCGCATCCAAGTTGCCCTCACCGGTCATGTCACGACGAAGAGCCTTGGTTACAACGGGCCGGTCCGTCTGCGCACGACCGGGCATGGTGATGTCTCAGCGATTCGAACGCTGCACGTCAACGAACAAGGGGTCACGATGGAACCCGTCTTTGCGACGGTGGCATTGAAGACCAACATCGATGCAATTGAACACCGACTTGGAATCGTTCGTCGCATCGCCCAAAAGCGAGCCGCAGAGCAGAAGCCACAAGCGGACCGAATCGCGGTTGCGAAGATGCAGCAACAAGTGGGCAGCGAGTTTGCTCAGCAGACGAGTGAAGCCACTGCCATCGAGCCGCCGGATCTTTCGAGTCGCATCGCGCCGATACTGAAACGATTGTCGCTTGAAGAGCCGGCTCGGTTGTGGGGTTCGACGGACGATGCCATCTTTGTGGATGCGACGTTCCGTCGGTCGGACCAAATTGCATCCGTCGTTTCACGGCCTCCGATCCGCGAGTCGTTTGAATTGGCCATTCAGGTGCAAGAGTCGATGGTCGACAATGCGCTCGGACCTTTCTTGGCCGGACGCACGATCAACGAGCGCGAGATCAACGAATTGTTGAAAAGCGCTGGCCGTCCACCTACGTCCGATGGGGCTGAGGGTGACGAGCGGGACGACTCCTTTGAACTCGATTTTGCAAGAGTCCAACCGATTGTTTTTGAGGCACGAGATGGCGCGATTCGAATCGGATTGCGAGGAACTCGGTTTGCGCAGGGCAAACAGGAGCTCAAGGTCGCGATGGAGATCACCGCGAAGTATCGCCCCGCTCGGACGCTTGAGGGGCGGTGGCTGCTGCTCCGCGATCAAGACGTTGGAGTCGATTTTCCGGGTCGGAAACGCCTCAGTCTGTCACAGACTGGGCTGAAGCGGAACATTCAAAAGAAGTTCACCGATGTGTTTCCCGAAACGCTGCTGGATCGTACGCTTGAAGTTCCTTCAAGCCTCGAAGTCGAAGTCCTTCGAGGGCGTCAATTTCGCCCGACTTTGATTGAGGCGCAAGATGGATGGTTAACCATCGCGGTTCGATAAGGCCGTGCGGAGTGCTCGAACGACAAGGAAAGCCAATCGGGTTGCGGCAAGGGGCTCCGCGTCAGATCATGCGCAAGAGGAAACGCCCTTGCTTGGCCCATGCGACCTTAAAGAGAAAAGAGATGTCATGACGGACGACGCGACAGCACGTCAGCCCGGTCCCATCATCCGATTGGATGATTTTTTGAAGTGCCGGGGCGTCGTCGCTACCGGAGGCGAGGCCAAGGTGCGCATTCAGGCGGGTGAAGTTTGCCTGAACGGTGAGCGGGAAACCCGACGACGAAAGCAGTTGGTGATTGGAGATGTGATCGAATGGGGGGCCGAGATCCTAATTGTCAACGAAACCGACTTTGACTGAAGGGTAAGGTTTGCCGGTTCTAAGGGTCGCTCGGTGCCGGCTAACGTTTAAACAAGTCGCCCGGGTCGTATCGCCGATGGAGAGAGTAATCACAAACGTGAGAGCGCCAGGATCAAAGGTGCTAGGATTGGAAGAATCGCATACGGCGGAAGGAACTGCCTGATCATGAAGACTTTGACTCGTCATTGCCAACTGACCTTTGCCGCACTGCTATTGAGTGTGACCGCCGGTACCGTCTCCGCAGACTGGCATCAATTTTGGCATCAATTCAATGTGGATTATCATCGAGCCAACGCCTGGCCCGATCCGTTCAATGAAGGCGACGCCATGCAGGTTGTCGCCCCGTTCGAGGTCATGAAACACAACGGTTGGCGAATGCATAACACCATCGGCAACGATTTGTTCCGACAAGGTGACGGCGCACTGCTGGCGGCGGGCAACAATCGAGTCCACTGGATCGCCACTCAGGCGCCGGAAGCTCGCCGAACGGTCTATGTGCTTCGTGGCAAGAGCCTCGAAGAAACCAATGCTCGTGTCACCTCGGTTCGACAAACGCTGGCGAATGTCTATATGGCTGGCCCCATTCCCGACGTCATCGTGACCGAAAAGGAACCGTCGACCGCTCCTGGTGGCTGGGCCGTTCAGATCCAACGCGATTGGATGGAAGTGTTGCCCAAGCCGAAACTGCCCCAACGAAGTGCTCAAGGCAACGAAAGCACGGCGGAGCAATGATCAGGTTCTAATGCAGCAGGCTCTGCTTGCACCATTCTGTTATCGGCAAGCTGGACGAAAAAAGCGAGCCGCTCGATTGAAACCTGCCGACGAAGGGAGTATCTTATCCCTCGTTGTGCAGGTTTTCGGTGTGAACCGTTCTGCGTCCGTTTTCTTAAATCGGAGTTTCTCGAACCGTTGATGACCGACTCAGAACCCACTCCCCTTCCGCCGACGGAAGCGGACGAAACCGGCGGAGATGCTAGCGGAAACAAAATCCGCTTTGGGAAGGCGGCCGTCCTGTTTACGGTCTTTCTTGGGATTTTGGCAGGTGTTGGGACGTTTACCTTTGGCTATGGCAAAGGTGCCAGTTACCTCAGCAACAATCCCGAGACCTGTGTGAATTGTCATGTGATGCAGGAACACATGGATTCTTGGCAGCACAGTAGCCATCATCATGTTGCCGTTTGCAACGATTGTCACTTACCCCACCATTTTCTTGGTAAATGGGTGACCAAAGCCGACAACGGGTTTTTTCATTCGCTGGCGTTCACGCTTCAGAATTATCGCGACCCGATTCAAATCAAACCACGGAACCAGCGTGTCACTCAGGCTGCGTGTGTTGATTGTCATCAAGACGTGGTTCATGCAATGTTACCGGTCAATGCAGGCGAGGACATGCAATCCTGCGTGCATTGCCACAGCGACGTTGGTCACGCATTTCGTTGATCTTCTTTCCAACTTCCCATTCCCTCTTCGAACTTCTAGCTATGGCTTCATCGAACAACCGCAGTTTTGGTTGGCTGGCAATTTTAACCGGTTTGGTTGCGCTTGCGACTTTTGGCGTCGTCGCGCTGCTCATCAACATTTTTGAACGAAAACAAGAGGCTCGGGCACCCTTCGTGCGACTGGTCGATGTGAATGAAGTGAGTACCGATCCCAAGCCGTGGGGAGTGAATTTTCCGCTTCAATATGAAAGCTACTTGCGGACGGCCGACACCAGCCGCACGGAATACGGCGGAAGTCATGCACTGCCGCCAAGCAAGTTGGAAAAGGATCCCTGGTTGAAACGGTTGTTTGCTGGTTACGCGTTCAGTATTGATTATCGTGAAGCTCGCGGCCATGCCTACATGTTGTCAGACCAGGAAGTGACGAAACGCGTCACCGAGGTCCAACAAGCCGGAGCCTGTTTGCACTGCCATGCGTCGATCGTACCCACTTATCGCCGGATTGGGCTCCAGGAGATGGGTGTCGAACCGACGGAGGAGAAACTCGCCGAGGGATTCCATCAGGAAGCCGTGATGGCTGGGTTCAAAGCCCTCAGCCGCAAGCCTTACGAGGAAGTCTATGCCGAATTGGAGAAGACGCCCGACGGCGTTGTCGAGCCAAGTGGCGACGGAGATCCGCATTTGGGCGATGCCCATCCGGTTTCCTGCCTTGATTGCCATGATCCCGACACGATGCGAATTCGTGTTACGCGGCCAGGTTTTATCGAGGGAATCGCGAAGTTGGCCAATAGCGATGACCCGGTTCCTCACTTGCCGAGTATCCAGCGTTGGCGCGACTCGGGTTCCACTGAGCCCTACGATCCCAACCAGGATTCGACGCGGCAAGAAATGCGTTCGTTCGTCTGTGGGCAATGCCACGTCGAGTATTACTGTGCGAACAAGATGACGTTGACGTTCCCCTGGAGCAACGGGCTGAAGGTTGAGGATCTGGAACAGGAATGGGATGAAACCGAGTTTCCCGATGATGGAGGTGCGTTTTACGATTACGTCCATAAAGAAACAGGAACGAAGGTCTACAAAGCTCAGCATCCCGAGTTCGAACTGTGGAGTCAGGGGATTCACGCGCGGGCAGGCGTCAGTTGCGCGGATTGCCACATGCCGTATGAGAAACAAGGTGCAACCAAAGTCAGCAGCCACTGGGTCCGCAGTCCGATGCTGAACGTTCATCGTGCCTGCCAAACCTGCCACAACGTTCCCGAGGCCGAGTTGAAGGCGCGGGTGGATACGATCCAAGGACGTACACGAGCCTTGATGGATCGCGCAGCGACAGCCATGACCGATATGCTCGATGCGATTCTGGCGGCTCAAGAGGCTGGGGCAAGCGAAGAGCAGCTCAAGCCGATCCGCGATCTGCAGCGAAAAGCGATGTGGCGACTCGATTACATCAGTAGCGAAAACTCGAAAGGTTTCCATGCCGACCAAGAAGCCGCAAGGATCTTGGGCGAGTCGATCGACTACAGCCGCCAAGCTCAAGCAGCAGCTTACAAACTCGGCAAGTAGTCGATAGCCGCGTTAAGGCAATCGACTGCGGATGATCTTGGTGACGTCCACTCCGCTGGGCTCTGCGGTCATGAGCGTGTCGCTCCAATGTTCGCCATTGAAACGATAGCGGATCTGGATGGCGATTGCAGAGCCCGCACGATAGGCCGTTTCCGCATCTTGTAATGCGACAGGGTTGTCGCCGTCGGCACAGCGCAGTTGGACGTGGGTGATCTCGGCCCCGGCGGCGAGATCGGCAAACAACGCCAGGATCTGTTCGCGAGTCCACTCGGCGACGAGGACTTCGGAGGTGTTCATGCGGTGTGTCCATCGGGCAGGGGCGGTCGCGAAAACGCCGGCATCAACAGGATCGCGTTTTCAGGTGCTGGGCATACGTAGCGGCAAACCCCGCATCCTGTACAGACGTCTTCGCAAATGGTTGGTTTTCCGTCCATCACGCGGATCGCGCCTTGCACTGGACAGCGCTCGCTACAAACCGTACACGTCGTGCTGTGGTGCGCGAGACAGAGATGCTCGGTGACGAGGGCTGTGCCCATCACCGCTGGGATCGATTGGGTCAAGACGCCCGGTTTGCAGGCGGCAATGCATGGGAAATCGTCGCACATCATGCAGGCAGCGGTGTCGGCTTCCAGCACCGGAGTTCCCGCGATCGCCGCGAGTCGATCGGGCGCTTTGCGGATCGCATCATGCGGGCATGCATCGATACAGTCGCTGCAGCGCGTGCAGCCAGCCAAGAAGGTTTCTTCGGCGATCGCCCCCGGTGGCCGAAATACGGGAATCGTTCGCTGGCGTGATTTTGGCAAAGCCGCGTCGGTTGCCGCCACCGGCTCGACCGAGATTCCATGGAGTTGCGTGGTGGACGCTTTGGGCTCGCTGTCAGGTTTCGGATAGCGCATCACGAGCGGATCCTCGTTAGCGGGGCGAACCCGTTTCCACAGACGTCCACTCAGCAGATCACGTCGGCTTAGCCGTGACTTTTGCTTGCTGCCACGTCTCGATCTCCACCCGCTCCAACTCACCGGTTCGAGACCTCAAGCGGTGGCAGCATGGGGATGGTGTCAACGGTGATGGCCTGGTCCAAGCTCGCAGAGGGCGCATGGCATTGAGTGCAATGGGTTCGCCAAGGGTGGGTCGACTCCATTCCCTCCCATCCGTTTGGCCCACCGTGACATGCAGTACAGTTCTCTCGCATCCACTGAGCGTGGGGAATCGTAGGCGGTGCACCGGGGAAGGCTCGCTCGCCTTGGCTCGCCGCCGGCAATCCGACAAAACTTGTCTTCACCTCGGCATCAACCGATTGAAACGGCTTCGGTGGTGGCGGCGCGTGGCACTGTGTGCAATTGGCCAAGAAGGGATGGGACATCACACTTGCCTTCAACGTACCCATTCTCATCCCATTGTGATGACAGGCGTAGCAAGCGGAGTCGGTCGTATCCTCAACGGCATGAGGAATGATCGGTGGTGCACCGTTGAACGCTCGCCGTGAAGCTCGGATTTCGCTCGACCGTTTTTTTTCCTCAGGACTGGGAATGACTTCTGCGAACAAGTCGTAGTCGCTGCTGGGTAGCGTTTTCGCTTCGGATTGCCATGGTTCGGTAGGCCCCATGGCTGTTTGAGAGATTTCCGCATAGGTGACGGCGGCAATCAACTTTTCCGTCGGTTTCGATTTGGCCGTATGGCCTTTGAGGATGGTCGATTCAAGCATCCCATCGGGTTGAGGCACTCCGTCGGCCAAGCCGACGAAGTAGCCGATCACCGCGACACCGATCACCCCGGCTAAGAAGAGGGTCGAGACGCGAGCGAGGATACCTTGCTTGTTTTCCATCGTGAATCGGGCTTTACGGTAGGGGGCATGCCATGGAGGAGTTTCAGGGGATGACCTGACTGGAATGATCTGATCAAAAGCGAAGGGTTTCGTTTACACGTGCCGGATCAATCGCTCTTGGCCACTTGGCTGGGAGTTGCATCATTGATCTTTCGCACGCGCACGGAACATTTTTTGTAGTCAGGTTGCTTTGAAAAGGGATCATGTGCGTCGAGGGTGCAGTTGTTGATCAGCTTGGTCTCATCAAAGAACGGAACGAACACGGTTCCGCGCGGGGGCCGGCCACGGCCGTCAATCCATACCGGCAACTCCGTGGTCCCGCGCCGAGATTCAAGGATCACCGTTTCGCCTTGGCGGATGTTCTGATCTCGGGCGTCTTCCATATTCATTTCGACATACGACGTTGGCATCGCTCGGTTGAGCTGCGTCACACGACGCGTCATCGTACCGGTGTGCCAGTGCTCCAACACTCGACCGGTGCAAAGCCAATACGGGAAATCCTTGTCCGGCATTTCCGGTGGCGATTGGTACTCGTGGAACCAAATCTGTGCTTTACCATCCTCGGTGTTGGAGTGATAAAAATCGAACTCCTTGCCCTCCGCAACAAACGGATCATCGAAGCCCGAGAATCGGAACTTGGTTTCTCGCCAAGAACCATCGGATTGTTCGACCACTGGCCAACGCATGCCACGGGCTTTGACGTACTCGTCATACGGCGCCAAGTTCTTGTGCTTCATGGTCGTGAATGGGCGGTATTCTTCGAACAGATGCTTGTCGACGTTCACGTCATAGTAGTGCTCAAATTCCCAGATTGGGATTTCGTTGCCCTCGTCATCTTTGACCGCAAAGAGGAAGTCTCCGTCCTTGTCTTTCATCCCTTCGTGGCCGAGTTCGAACAAACGGTGGGCAATCGCAATGGTCATCCAAGTGTCATCACGCGCTTCGCCAGGTGGGTCAACCAATTTGAACCATTGTTGAGTTCGTCGTTCCGAGTTGCCGAAAATGCCGTTCTTTTCCACCCACAACGCGGCGGGCAAAATCAAATCCGCCAATTGGGTCGTCGCGGTCGGGTAAACATCCGACACGATCAGGAATTTGTCCTCCATACCTTGCTTGTCGTTAAACAGCTTGTTCAAGTTCGGCAGCGTTTGACCGGGGTTGGTGACTTGGACAAAAAGTGTATCAATGTCGCCGCCTTCCGCGGTGGGTTTTGTAAACTGATCGAACATCTTGACGGTGTGATAACCCGGCACGGGATTGATTCGACCTTCGGGTAGATTCCAGAAGCCTTCGCATTGGGACCGGTGCTCCGGTTTGGCGACAACGCGTCCGCCCGGCAATGCATGCGCCAACGTACCGACTTCGCGAACGGTGCCGCACGCAGACGGTTGTCCTGTCAAACTTGTCGGCGCATCACCGGGCCGACCGAAATGCCCGCTTAAGAGGTGAACCCCGTGAACGAGCGAATTGATCGCAGTCCCCATCGTGTGCTGGTTCATACCCATGCACCACAAACTGGTGATCAAGTGGTCGCGATTGCCGAACAAATCCGCCAGCATACGGATCTTTTCCGCCGGTACGCCCGATAGTTCTTCGACATGTTCGGGAGTGTACTTGGCAATCCGTTTGCGGAACTCCTCTTCGCTGATCGCCTCGCCGGTGAGCGTTGGGGTGTCGGCTTCATCGCCTCGGAAATTGCAATGGTTCTTGACAAACGCTTTGTCATAGGAATCGTTTTCGATGAGCAGGTGCATGATGCCAAGTGAGATTGCAACGTCGCCATGCGGCTTCATCTCCAAATACTCGTTGGCGGCATCGCTGGTGCGAGTGCGGCGAGTGCTGATGTCGATAATCTTGACCTCCTCGCCTCGGCTGCGACGATCGGTCACTCGCGAAAACAACACCGGGTGCATTTCGGCGGGGTTGTTGCCCCAAGTGATCAGGACATTGCAGGCGTCGAGGTCCGCGTAACAACCGGCGGGTTCATCCACGCCATAGGTTGCTAAGAAACCGGTCACTGCCGAAGCCATGCACAAGCGAGCGTTGGGATCGATATGGTTGTTGCTCAATCCGCCTTTCATCAACTTCTGAGCGGCATAACCTTCGGGGATCGTCCATTGGCCGCTACCGTAGAAGGCAAATCGATCGGGAGCCTTGTTGATCCGCTTGGCGATAATATCGATCGCTTCGTCCCACTCAATTTCGACCAATTCGCCGTCTTTGCGAAGCAGCGGTTTGGTCAGACGATCTTCGCCATACAAAATGCCACCGACATGGTATCCCTTGACGCATAACAACCCCTTGTTCACATCGGCGTGCTTGTCCCCCGCAACGGCGACAATGCGGCCATCCTCGACACCGACTTGGACATGGCATCCGGTGCCGCAAAAACGGCACGGGGCCTTGCTCCATGTGAGCCCATCGCCGTCGGGCAACGTATCGTCGGCACCCATCACAGGCAGCGAGATCAAGTCGGTGTTGGCGGCAACCATCGAGCCGGCCGCGGCCATGGCTGCGGATTTCAGGAAACGACGACGTTGGGTGTCCATGGCTAATCCTTCGAGTGTGTTTCTTCATCAAAACCGATCAGGGCAACACGGATGTCCGTCACACCAGGCAGCTGATCGATCGTATCCCAAATCTCTTGGTCTCGGCGACACGAATCGGTGTCGACCACGATCGCTAATTGATTCGTGTTGGTTGCCCCCAATTCTATTTCTGCGATCTGGCGCAGCGCTTCAACCGACGAACCGAAATCGGCGACCTTTCGCTTAAAGGTGATGACAAGTCCGCTAACAGGCACGAGCGTTGCTTTTTTTAAAATAGAGGTTCCCTTAACATGCATGATAGTGTATACATTTTAGGGCGAAAGTGGAACCTCGTTTTGGACAGAAAATTGAAACATCGATTTGCCAATCTCTTGTTCGCCAGCGTGGTGGGTGTGATCGCCACGATCGTGGTGTCCGCGGCATGGCGATCGCCGCGAAAGTTTGGGGAAAGCCCCCCGCTGGCCGTCGCGCAATCCCCGCAAAATCGCCCGGGGCAATCGTCGAAAAATCGCCCGGGGCGAGCGCCCTTTCTCGTCACGGTCAACCAACCCTTGGGGCCGCCCATGATCGAATTGGTGGGCACGGACCCGCAAGGCCGCAGCGGTTCGGTCGCTTGCTCGACCTGCCACAGCGTGCGTCCAGCGGATTTGTCCAACCGAACCCCCGAGACCCTCGACGAGTTTCACCGAGGCTTGACGGTCGATCACGGCAAGATCGCCTGTTACGCCTGCCACCATCTCGAAAACGCGGACGCTTTGCGATTGGCCGATGGCACCACGGTCGAGTACGAGAACGTGATGACCCTCTGCTCACAATGTCATGGCCCACAAGCCACCGCGTTCGCCCATGGCGCTCATGGCGGTATGAACGGCCACTGGGATTTGTCGCGGGGTCCACAGCACAAAAACAATTGTATCGATTGCCATGATCCACACTCGCCGAGTTACCCCAAGATGATTGTGGGCTTCAAGCCACGTGATCGGTTTCTCGATTCCGCTCATGCCCCGTCCAACGAGACGCGCGATTCCACCCCTTCGGAGACGACCGATGACGCACACTGAGGACCCACCGCGCCAGCCATCGCTGCCGATCGTCGAGAATCTATCGCGACGCGCGGCGGTCAAAGGGGGTTTCGCCACGCTTGGGGCTGCCGCGTTTGTTGCTGCGATCTCGCCGCTGCGGCATGCTGCGAAAAACAGTTCCGCTGCGGAGTTCATGCAGCAGCACTACAAGGAATTGTCGCCCGAGGGCAAGGCTGCGGTGATCGCACGATTGGAGTCCGAAGCGAAAGAGAACTACGGAGCAGAGGTGACCATCGCAGATGATCGGCCAATTCCGGGAACCAAGTTTGTCTACGCGATTAACTTGAGTGTTTGCAATGGTAACGGCAAATGTGTCGAGGCCTGCCACAAAGAAAACAATCATGACCGCTCGACGAACCAATCCTATATCCGTGTGATCGAAATGCCCAAAGGCACGATGGACATGGAACAAGGAACAACGACCTACACCGGAGCGGTGCCCAAGGACGACAAGTTTTATTTGCCGGTCCAGTGCCAACAATGTGACGAGCCGCCGTGCGTGGACGTTTGCCCCGTCAAGGCGACTTGGAAAGAGGAGGACGGCATCGTGGTTGTCGATTACAACTGGTGCATCGGCTGCCGCTACTGCGAAGCCGCTTGCCCCTATCATGCACGTCGATTCAATTGGAAGCAGCCTGAGGTGCCGGCGGAACAGGTCAATCCGGACCAGAGCTACCTGAGCAATCGGATTCGGCCGGCCGGCGTGGTTGAGAAATGCACGTATTGCCTGCATCGAACACGACGAGGGAAGTTGCCGGCTTGCTTGGAGGCGTGCCCGACGGGGGCACGCGTGTTTGGCAATATTTTGGATCCACAGTCCAGCATTCGCTGGATCTTGGAGAACAAACGTGTCTACATCCTGAAGGAAGAACTCGGGACGAAACCGGCGTTTTTCTATTACTTCGACTAGAGCAGCCCTGTCCCGCGAGCGGTGTCGCGGCAAGATGAGAACTCCACCATGAGCAGCATCCCTGTGAAAGAATCACACCTCACCCGCTACCCGAAATTTTTGGGGCGGTCGTTGTGGCTGGCAACCGAAGGATCGTTCGGCTTTTACGCCTGGATGACCATGTTGACGGCACTGTTCCTGGTCGGCGCCAATGCTTGGGCCCACCAGGTCGCCGGTGGCATGATCAGCACGAACATGACGGATCACGTGAGTTGGGGGCTGTACATTGCCAATTTCACTTTCATGGTCGGTTTGGCCGCCGGCGGTGTGATGATGGTGATCCCCGCCTACTTGTACCATGATCGTAAAATGCACGATGTCGTGATCATTGGTGAATTGCTGGCCATCGCCGCGATTGTGATGTGCTTGTTCTTCGTGCTGGCGGATCTGGGCCGGCCGGATCGTTTTTGGCACCTGATCCCAGGCATCGGGAAATTCAACTTTCCGATTTCCATGTTGACCTGGGATGTCATCGTGCTGAACGGTTACCTGGTCTTGAATCTCCACATTTGTGGCTACCTGCTTTACATGCGTTTTTTGGGGCGCAAACCGAATCCTGTTTGGTACGTGCCGTTCGTGATGTTGTCGATCGTCTGGGCGATTTCCATCCACACGGTCACCGCCTTCCTCTATTGCGGGCTCGGTGGACGACCGTTTTGGAACTCTGCACTTTTGGCGCCTCGTTTTCTGGCTTCCGCATTCGTATCCGGTCCCGCGTTCATCATTGTGGCCATGCTGCTGATGAAGCGATTGACGAAAGTGCGAGGATTGGATGCCCCGATTTCGACGCTGACGGGCATCATTCGTGTGACGATCCTGATCAACCTGCTCATGGTTGCATCCGAGCTGTTCACGGAATTCTACACGGGCGGGGCGCATGTGAGTGCCGCGAAGTACCTGTTCTTTGGGCTTCATGGACACACGGCCTTGGTGCCTTGGACGTGGACCGCCATTGGTCTGAACGTGGTTGCGGCCCTGTTGTTTCTTTGGCCTGGGATCTTGGCGACCCGCCACCGTTGGATGCTGGCGGCGGCCTGCGCGATGGCCTTTGTCGGTACCTGGATCGAAAAAGGAATGGGATTGATCATTCCTGGATTCATCCCCAGCACCTTGCACGAGATCGTCGAGTACGCGCCGAGCCAGTTGGAATGGAAGGTGACGGTCGGAATTTGGGCGCTGGGGCTGATGGTCTTCACGGTCGCGCTGAAAACGGCGCTGCCGAGCTTAAACCAGCCCGCCGAATAACACTTGCGAAGCTATATATGTAGGTGTAGAATGAGGGTTGAGATGACCAGCCGTTCGTATTCAAGGAGAATCGATTGATGCCCGCTACCACCTTTACCAACCTCGCCAAGGAAGTTGACATTCCGGACGACGGAACGATCAGCAAGACGCTTTACCAGGATGACCGGTTGAAGGTCGTTCTGTTTGGCTTTGCCGCAGGCCAGGAATTGTCCGAGCACACGGCCGCCGTACCTGCGGTTTTACAGTTTCTCGATGGAGAAGCGACGGTCACGCTGGGGGGAGACGAATTTGTCTCGCAGCCGAACACCTTTGTTCATATGCCGGCGAACTTACCCCACAGCATTGCGGCAAAGAAACCGACCCGGATGTTGCTGTTACTGCTGAAGACGCCGAAGTAAGGAGGTTCAGGGGACCGAAAGATCTTGGAGCTAACCGCCGATCGAATACATCGGTCGCGTCGGGCGGACAAAGGAGAGGTCATCGCTGCCATGACCTGCTTTCTTTTCCGCGATGGCGTGGCGAATCGTGGCCGCGATTGTGTTGTCGTCGGCGTCGCTGCGCAGAAGCGCTCGGATGTCTGCGGAATCCGCTCCAAAGAGACAATTCCGCAGCTGTCCGTCCGCTGTCAAGCGAAATCGATTGCAGGTTCCGCAAAACGGCTCGCTCACACTCGGAATGATCCCGATGGTTCCCCGGCCATCTCGGAATTGATAATCGGTTGCGGGTGAGTCATTGGTTTCCAGCGGGGCAAGCGGCCCCATGATTTTGGCAAAACGATCAAGGATCTCCGCACCCGTCAACACGCTTTGCGGATCCCATTTGCCGTCGGTGTCGAGCGGCATGAATTCGATGAAGCGGATGGGGATGTTGGTCTCACGTGTGAAATCGCCAAACGCTGCGATCTGTTGTTCCGTGAAACCACGCAGTGCGATCGCGTTGATCTTGACCGACATCCCAAGTTCGCGTGCTGCAGCGATACCGTCGAGCACTTTTTGCAAACCGCCGCGGCGAGTTGCCGTGCGGAACGATTCTTCATCCAAAGCATCGAGACTGACGTTGATACTGCGCAGTCCTGCCGAAAACAAATCGGCTAACTGAGCGGAGAGCAAGATCCCGTTGGTCGTCAACGAAACTTTACGCAAACCCTCGATCCTGACGACATCTCGCACCAATTTGTGCAGTTCGGCTCGTACGAGCGGTTCGCCGCCGGTGAACCGCACATCATCGACACCAAGACCCACCGCAATGCGGACGAACCGCTCGATCTCCTCAAACGTCAAGATCTCGCAGCGGTCTTGGTAATCGGGCGTTTCAGCCGGCATGCAGTAGGTGCATCGCAAATTGCAGCGATCGGTCACACTCACGCGAAGGCTGGTGTGTTTTCGGCCGAAGGAGTCGATCAGCATGGGGGGAAGTTGATCCGCACGTCAGATAGGGGGCAGAGTCGCCGACAACAATTCGGCACTCCGAGATGCAGAATTATGAACCAGATCACCTCGTCTGGGAACCAGAAAGCAAAAAAAAGAACGCAGCCGGAACGATTTCTCGCTCTTTCGGCTGCGTTCCAAAGGAGTCTCCCGTCGCGGGTCTTCGCTTAATACCGAGTTTGGAACTGAGCGTAGAAGAAGTCTGCGTCCGCATCGTCCCCTGCGAGTGTTGGTTTGATCCCGGGCGTATCGTAGTAGTCGCCGCCCGCGAAGTGCGAGTAGCCGAGCAGCACGTTGTTGCGCGGGTTCAAGTTGATGTTGAACAAGACGTCGATTTCGTGACCGAGATCTTTCGATTCCGCTTGCGTCGTCTTGTTGTACGGCGTCATCACGACGCTGTAAGGCGTCGTTTGCTCATCCAATCGGAAGTAGTGATACCAGAGCACCAACGAGATCTTCTTCGTCAGCGGTGTGTTGGCCAGCACATTGAAGTCGTGCAGGTTGCGGCGGCCGAACAAGTCCATGAATCCGTTGTACTTGTGCGCCAGCGGGAACAAGTGTTCGTAGCCACCGTCGCCGGCACCGACTTCTGCGAAGTCTTCTTCGCCGGATGCATAATCGTAGTAGGCCCAAACGGTTGGGCTCAGCAGATTCGTTTCGTACTTGCGTCCCAGTCCCGCAGTAAAGAAGCCGGCTTCGTGGTTGCTCGGTGTTGCGTCACTACCGAACTGAAAAGCGCCTTCAACATCGTACAACCATCCACGATCGGTTTCGCCGAGAATGCGGCTACCAATCGTATGCAAACTAAAGCCAACCGTCTTGTTGTCATAACCGAGGTAGTAAGCATCCATGGTTCCAACCGGCAGATTCTTCTCCGACGCATAGACACCGTAGAATTGGCGGGCAGCGTCACTTTCATCGGCGCGGGTTGGGGAAACGGGAACAAACTCGGTCCAAAACGCGTCGATCGAAGTGTCGCCGGTTTGGTAGAGCATGCGAACGCCTTCGAAGGTGCGGCGCGTGTTTGCCCAGTCGAGCGGCGAGACCGTTCGCTGTGCACCGTACAGCAATTCTTGGCGGCCGACCCGAGCGGTCAATTTACTCGAGCCACTGTCGATCAGCACGACATCGACGAACAGATTTAGAATGTCCATGTCGTTTTCTTCGATCGGTCGCGGGGCGTAATCCTCACCCATCGATTGCGCGTCGAGCACCTCGCCATAGACACGGAAAACGTCGTTGATCTTCCAATCGGCGTACAAACGTTGGCGGGAGAGCCAGAAATTGTCATCTTTCCCTGTAATCCCGAGTCCACGCAGGTTTCGTTCATTGTGATAACGAAATCGAGTCTCGCCACCAAAGCTCAACGTTCCAAACGGCGTCTTGTTGTCCTTCAGACAATCGCCACAAAACGCAGGTCCGTCGTAGCAGGGGTCGTTCAAGTAAGAAAAGTTATTCGCATAGAAGACCCCGCCGAAAGCGGACTTCATCGCGGCGGTTGCCGCCTCTTTCTGTTTTTGGGTGCAACACGTTGTTTCGCAGTCATTGCATGTTGGTACCGCGGCGTACGATTCGACAGAGGACGCCGAGTCGATGTACGGAGTCTCTGCGTAGGGAGTCGTCAGCTCCGCATTTTCTACAACCGGTTCTTGCAGCGCAGTCGTTTGAATCACAATGGAACGGAGGTCCTCAAGGGTGATCACTTCTTCGGCCCTGGCAGCGGATGCCGAGATCATGGATGCGACAACGGGCATCGCTATCAGGGCAAGAGCCAAACGCAGGCGACGTGGCGTAGAACTTTGCATTGGGTTCGTCCTTGGGTCTTTACGGCGGCGGCTGGCGGCGTGCCAGTTGGCCGATGTCGGCTTGCGGGGGTCGGAAGCGTCCTTGTCTTCATCGGCACCGATCGCGTCGAAATGTGCACATAGACAAGGAGATTCCTAGAATCAACCCACTTGTTTTGCCCGCTGCCAGGCTCCATTCGTCAGAATCGGTAAAGTTGCACCCTCGGGTGGTAGGATTGCCGGGATCCAATCGACTTCAAGAACACACGGCGTCGTGACAGGTCTCTCCCCGCACTTGGCTAACCCTGTTTGGCATTCACTCGTTTTGCCAGACGCGCGACGTCGATCAACCGTCGCTTGTGGGTGCCCCGAGCGATCAGTTCGTATGGATCGTGTGCTTCGATTTGGAAGGAAACCAGCGGCCCGTCAACATAGATCACACGGGCGCGGCAAACCACTTCAAGTCCCGCAGGGGTCGCTGCGAGATGTTCTACATTCAAACCAACGCCGACGGTGCTTTTTCCGGAATGGCACAGCGGCAGCATCGCATTGATCGCCGCATGTTCCATGAACCAAATCAGCGAGGGAGTGCTAAGAATTTCGGGCATGCCGTCGTGGGCAAAGTCAATCAGGTGGCGCTCGGTGACAACGAAACGTTCTTCGCCAATCGTACCGATTTTCAGTTGGTCTTTCATGTTGTTGCTAACTCAATCACCAAGCTTGAACAAATGTCTCAAGGCTTCCACAAGGCCTCGCTGATGGCCTTCGGCGGCGTCGTCTCGGACGGATGCGAGAGGCGGGTGCAACAATTTGTTCGTAAGTCGTCCGAACGATTTATCGATTTCGTTTAGCACCGCATCATCGACGTTCAACTGCTGAAGCTTATTCTGTAGACGCCGAAGTTCTTCTCGTTTGATCTCTTCGGCGTGGTTGCGAAGCCGCTGGATCACCGGACCTGTCGAGCGGTGATTGATCGCCAGGATCAACTTCTCGGTTTCTTCCGCGATGATCTGTTGCGCCTTCGGGTATTCCTTTTCCCGCTCGCGCCGGTTTCGTTCACACGCGGCCTTCAAATCATCGATTTGATAAAGGTAAACATTTGAAAATGTGCCCAGCTTTGGATCGAAGTCCCGTGGTACCGCCAAGTCCAGCACCAAGAGAACACGCCCATAGCGTTTGCCTTCGATGCTTGCGAACCGTGCCGCATCGATGATGGGATCGGCGGCGCTGGTGGTTCCAATCAGCAGGTCCGCTTCGATAAGTTTCTCGTTGAGCGAGGTCCACGGCGCTGTGGCGACATCGAAGCGTGCTGCCAATGCATCCGCTCGCTCCGCAGAACGATTGATGATCGTGATCTGAGTTGCCCCTGCTTGTTTCAAATAGGGCAGCGTTTCTTCACTCATCTCACCCGCGCCACAAATCAGCACGTGTTTATCGCTCAAAGAGTCAAACACCTCAGGGACGACCTCGCCGACGGCAACGCTGGGCACGCTGACCCGACGGCGATGGATCGAAGTTTCCTGCTGCACGCGTTTGGCGGTCCGGTTAGCGGCTTGAAAGACGGCATGAGTGAGCGGGCCGACCGAGCCGCTGGTGCAAGCTAAGTCGTAGGCCTGTTTGACTTGCGATAAGATTTGTGCTTCGCCCAGGACCATCGAATCGAGACTAGCGGCGACCGTAAAGAGATGCTCGACCGCTTCCGGGCCGATCCGATAGATCATCCGGTCAATCACTTCATCGGGCGACAGATGACGTTGTTCGGCTAAGAAGGTTGCGACGGCATCACGGTCTAGTCCTGACGATTCATCGTTGCTCGATGCATACAGTTCGAGACGGTTGCAGGTACTGAGCAACACGATTTCCGCCGCAGGAAACCGGTCGCGAAAGTCATCGAGCGCCTGGACGAGTTGGTCACCTGAAAACGAGATACGTTCCCGGAATTCGACCGCAGCATCTTGATGGCTGCAGCCGATCATTTGCAGATTCATGCTGCATCCTCCGAGATCACGCTCACTTGTTCCGTCGGAATGGTCCGGCCATGCGACGAATTGAGGACGCCAAACAACGCCAACACCAAGAAGCCAAGGCTCGCTAAGGTCAAGTAGAACGCTTTCCGACCGTGGCTGGCCGGAGCATAAAAGAACTCCACGCACGTTGCGACCGCTAACCAAACCAGAAGGCCGAAACTGAACAGCACCCCACCGCTGGTCCAGCCAACTTGGCCCCAACGGTTCAAGTTCATGATCGCGCCGGCGAGGACCCCGATCGTGACCGCTGCGGTGCTGACGACGAGGCATTGCCGGTTCAAGCGAGCCAGCGTCTCGAGCGTGGGCAAACGCAGCGACGAGCCGGCTCGTTTATTCTTCAGCCGCCAAGACTGAGCCAAATACATGATTCCTGCGAGAAACCCGGTCAGGACGCCTCCGGCACCGACGGCCATGGCTAATCCGTGAATACTTCGCCATGCCTCAGCGGCTTCCGATCGCGAAAATGGCGCCATCGGCTGCACGGCCAGCGACAGACCGATGGTCGCCAGAATCAAAGGCAGAAAAAATAGACTGATGACCGTATCGGGTCGCCGCAAGTAGAAACTCAAAAAGCAGATTGCGAGCCCCAGGGCAAGTAGCAGTGACCAATCGTACCAACTGGCCAACAGTCCGATTTCGCTCGTTCCGCCGCGAGCGACCACTCGCAGCACGAGGTAGCAAACATGAGTGAACAGTCCGAGGCTCATCATCACCACAACCGCCAAGCCACGGCCAGGAATCTTGCCGAAGAAACGCAGCAGTTCGAGGACGAGGACGACGAAGTAGCTCGCAAAGAAGCAGGTCACGCTGATCTTGCTAAGAAAGGCGAGCATCGGAAACGTTTTTGGGCAAAGGGAGACGGATCATCGGAGTGAGGACGCACTCAAACGTCCTCCTATCCTACACGTATTGGTTCATAAAGTCAGCCGAATCCCAGGGCATTTTTCTCCGGTCCATCACAAAACAAGCTCATCCGGCTGGCCGGGACAGAGCCTTGCGGGGAGAGGGCCGCTGCGGTGTAGTTTTGGATGGAACGTCCATGCTAAGAAATGCGTTAGAAACCGATCGATGCACCGCCGTCAACGGGTAACACTTGTCCGGTGATGAAGCCCGCATCGGCGGAACAGAGAAAGACGATGGCTCGGCCAATGTCGTTGGGTTTTCCCATGCTTCCCATCGGTGTGCGAGAAAACACTTTCTGTTTTCGCTGCGGGTCCGAATCGAGTGCTTTGGAGGTCATGGGTGATTCGATCCAGCCGGGTGCGACCGCGTTGACGCGAACGCCATCGGCCGACCATTCGGCCGCCAATGCCCGGGTCAATCCCACCACCGCACATTTTGCCGCGGTGTAGGAAACGATTTGCGGGACCCCCATGTAGGATGCCATCGAGGCGAGGAACAGAATCGAACCGCGTCGGTTTTTCAGCATGCTCGGGGCGACGTCTCGAGACAGAGCAAACGCCGCGTTGACATGGATCTCCATGACTTGTTGAAACAGGGCGTCCTCCACTTCCAAGGCAGGCTTCTTGATGTTGATTCCCGCGTTGTTGACCAGAATCGAGATCGGATTGGCAAACGTATCCCGTGCCGCTGCGATCATCGCCGCGCGGTCTTCCGCCTTCGTCACGTCACCACAAACGGCACAGCAGCGGTCTTCGCCAATTGCTTCGACAACGGCTGCAAGGGGTTCGCGACGTCGACCGGCGATACAAACCTTTGCGCCCGCGTCCGCCAGCGATATCGCGATGGCTCGCCCCAGTCCCGTTCCGCCTCCGGTGACCAGAGCAATCTCGCCATTCAATCGATGGGTCAGCTGATGTTCCATGGCCGCACTTGCTCACTCTCTCGAATTATCCACGCTCACTGATCACCGCGGTAGCGGACAAAGCGTTATAACATGGCTTTCGCGTTAGAGTCGAGGGATCACAGCATGGTGTCATTTGAATGAAGTCACTTGTTTTGCAAGAGCCGGGCAAATTGGTTTGGCAAGAGATCGACGAGCCAACCGCCGCGGCCGGTGAGGCCATCGTGAAGGTGCTACGTTGCGGGGTGTGTGGCACCGACATTCATGCGTACCACGGACGCCAGCCTTTTTTTTCGTGCCCACGAAGGCTGGGGCATGAGTTGGCGGTCGAGGTCGTTTCGGTCTCTTCCGCGAGTGACCTTTCGATCGGGGACCGCGGTTCGGTCGAAGCCTATGCGTTTTGCGGCCAATGCCCCGCATGTCGCACGGGCAAGACGAATTGCTGCAAACGTTTGAGTGTGCTCGGCGTGCATGTCGACGGGGGGCACGCTCCGTTGATTCGAGTTCCCGTGAGTCGGTTGCACGTGAACAATGATCTCGATCCCGATGCCTTGGCGCTCGTCGAGCCGTTGGTGATTGGATCGCACGCCGCGACGCGAGCAGCCCTGACCCGGGGCGAACCGTGCTTGATTCTTGGCATGGGTCCGATTGGTTTGGCGGTCGGGTTGTTCGCCAAAGCGGCAGGTGCCAACGTGGTTTGCGTCGATCAGAATCAACCACGGCTTGATTTTGCCATCAACACATTGGGACTGGGGGCGGGCGTGCAGGGTGGAGTCGGATTGCACGATCGTCTGCTAAAACACTTTGGGCAACTGCCAGCGGTCGTGATCGATGCGACCGGTAGCCAAGCGTCGATGGAGGCCTGTTTTGAATTGGCCGAGCATGGCGGACGAGTGGTCTTTGTCGGGTTGTTCCTTGGAGACGTGTCGATCAACGACCCCAATTTCCATCGTCGGGAATTGACGCTCTCTGCCAGCCGTGCTGGATTGTCGAGCACGTTTCGAAGCGTGATCGATTCGATGGCTGATGGGACGATCGATGCCCTACCGATGATCACGCATCGAATTCGGTTTGAAGAGCTGGCCGAACGCTTGCCTCGGATCGATCAAGAATCGGGGCTCGTTAAAGCCATGATTGACTTTTGCTAGGCATTTTCGAGATAGATAGACCATGCACATCACAAAACTTCAGCCTTTCATTCTGCACGCTCCGGTCACTCGCGGTGGCATTTCGGACAGCACGCACAGCATCACCCATTGGGGAGCTCCCGGTGTTGCCATCCATTGTGACAGCGGTCATGTGGGTTACGGCTTTAGCGGTACCCATGCCCACTTACCGACCGATCGGATGATTGTCGATTGCATTACGGACGGATTTGGCCCGCTGCTGACCGGGCGTGATCCTCGTGAGGTGAGAGATCTTTGGCAGACTCTGTACTACAACCCTCAATTGCGATGGGTCGGGCGTAGCGGGATCACTCATCTGGCGCTCGGTGCAATCGACATCGCACTTTGGGACCTGAAGGCGAAAGCAGCGGGGGAACCGCTGTGGCGACTCTTGGGGGGAAGTTCCCAAAAATCGGTCGAAGCCTACAACACCGACGGCGGTTGGCTCAATTGGTCGTTGCAAGACCTGGTTGGCGATTGCCGCCGCATGGTGGAACAAGAAGGCTACCGCGCGGTAAAACTGAAAGTGGGTGGTAAACGGCTTGGTGACGACATCAAGCGGGTCGAAGCGGTTCGCAATGCGTTGGGGGACGACGTGCGAATCATGACCGACGCGAATGGGCGTTGGAACTTACCGACGGCCATTGAAGCGTCGCGCCGGCTTGTCGATTACGATGTGACTTGGATCGAAGAGCCCATGCAATTCGACGATTGCGAGGGACATCGACGCTTGGCCGAATCGACAAGTTTGCCGATCGCGATGGGCGAACAACTTTACATGGCCATGCAGTTCCGTGACTTCATCCAAGCCGGTGCGGTTCACTATGTCCAACCGGATATCGTCCGTTTGGCGGGGATCACCGAATGGTGGCAGGTTGCTGATTTGGCGCATAGCTATGCGCTGCCCGTTGTTCCGCATGTCGGCGATATGGCCCAAACGCATCAACATCTTTGCATCGCCCATCCCGCTTGTCATCTGCTGGAATACATTCCTTGGTTGCGTGATTGGATGAAATACCCTGCCCAAGTAGAATGCGGCCAATTCTTGACACCGGAGGATCCCGGGGCCGGCACCGAACCGACTGCGGAAGCACTTGATACGATCAACAAGGTCAGTTAGAGCGACGATGGAACTCAACGAGAAAGTCATTTTCTTGACTGGCGGTAGCGATGGGATTGGACGCGCGTGCGCCATCGCTTATGCGAAAGAGGGAGCGAGCGTCGTGTTGTGTGCTCGGAACGAAGCGAAGGCGAAGCAGGTTGCCGAATCGTTGCAGGGAGACCACTTTGGAATCCGCTGCGATGTCTCCGTGGGGTCGGAGGTGAAGGCCGCGATCGAGTTCGTGATCGAAGCCTTCGGGCGAATCGATGCGATTCACAATAATGCCGGCAATGGATCGTTGGTGAAGCCGATTGACCAGACGACCGAAGCCGAGTGGGATCACGTCTTCAATACGAATCTCAAAAGCGTTTACTGGACCACGCGATTTGGCATCGACGCCCTGCGACGTTCGCAAGGGTGTATACTCAACACGTCCAGCATGGTTGGCGTGATGGGCCAATTAGACCATGCGGCCTATACGGCCACCAAAGGAGCGATGAATACCTTGACCAAGTCGATGGCGCTCGACTATGCCGCCGACGGAATTCGCGTCAATGCGGTTTGTCCGGCGGGAACTTGGACCCCCATGCTCCGCGATTGGGTCAGCCAACAACCCGACCCGGCAGTGATGGAAAACTACCTCAATGACATTCACGCACTTGGATATTGTCCCGAAGGGGATGTGATTGCGGATGCGTCGGTGTTCTTGATTTCGCAGCGAGCTCGGTTTGTGACTGGGCACATCCTGCATGTCTCTGGTGGCGCGGAATTGGGCTATCGGAAAACCAACTGAGGAACTGATGCATATTCACTGGATCGATTTAACGATCATCATTGTTTACCTTCTCGGGATCACCGGAATCGGTTGCTTTTCGGGACGCCATCAAGCGGATTCGTCGAGCGAGTACTTCTTGGCCGCACGTTCGCTACGTTGGCCCGTGATCGGTTTGGCCTTATTTGCGACGAACATCTCCACCGTCCACTTGATTGGCCTGGCTTCGTCCGGCTACAGCGACGGCATGGTGATCGGAAACTTCGAGTGGATGGCCCCGTTCTTGTTGGTGCTCTTGGGTTTGGTTTTTGCGCCGTTCTACTTTCGCACCAAGATCGCGACCCTTCCGGAGTACCTCGAGGGCCGTTATGGGCCTGCGTCGCGAACGATTCTCGCCTTCATGGCAATCATCGCCGCTTTGTTCATTCACATCGGCGTGACGTTATACGCCGGTGCCGTGATGTTCCAGAGCTTTGTCGAGATTGACATTTTGTGGTCGATCTTGATCGTCTCGGCATTGACCCTCGCCTACACCGCCTTGGGTGGCTTGAAGGCCGTCGTGGTGACCGAATCGATTCAAACCGTGCTACTGCTGCTTGGCGCTGCCTCGGTTACGGTGTTCGGAATCCTCGCTTTGGGCGAACGCGGCATCGATTCGCTTGAAACGTTGCGAGAAGCGGCGAGGCCAAATCAGCTGAGTATGATTCGAACCGACGGCGAGTTTGCCTGGTACGTGATGTTGCTCGGCTATCCCGTGCTGGGGATTTGGTATTGGTGTTCGGATCAGACGATTGTTCAGCGCGTCCTCGGCGCGGAAACCGAACGAGATGCACAAATTGGGCCATTGTTCGCTGGGATCATCAAAGTGTTGCCGGTCTTCTTCATGGTCTTGCCGGGAGTGATCGGTTACGTCTTGTTTCAAGACCAGATCGCGGACAATCCGGACCAAACCCTGATTGTGATGATTCAAGAATTGTTACCGGTTGGAATCCGCGGCTTGGTGATTGCCGGTCTGTTGGCAGCGTTGATGAGTACCGTTGCCGGAGCACTCAATTCGACGGCGACGCTGGTCAGCATGGATCTTGTCAAACGGATCCGCCCCCAAACCGCCGATCACACGCTTGTTCGAATCGGTCAAGTGACGGTCGCTGTGGTGTTAGCGATCGCGATTGCATGGAGCACTCAAGGCGAACGGTTTGGTGGGATTTTCAAGGGCATCAACCAGATGATCTCGGTCCTGGCACCACCGATCAGTGCCGTGTTCATTTGGGGCGTGCTCTGGAAACGGGCCACGTCGCAAGCAGCAATTTGCACCTTGGTACTCGGTTTTTTGCTTGGCGCCGCTGTGTTCTGCGTCGATTTCCCCGCGGTTTCGGGGTTCTTCTTGGGGTACCAGGAAAATGGGGATCCGACGCGACTGTTCACCAAAGAATGGGGAATTCCCTTCATGATGCAGGCCTGGTGGTTGTTTTTGACCTGCAGCATCATTTTGGTTATGGTCAGTCTGATGACGCCTCCGCCGAGCGAAGAGCAGGTCCAGCGGTATTGTTGGTCAAGTCCGTTGGCGTCGATCACCGAAAAGCCCATTGAAGGAGTCGGTGATCCTCGGGTGCTTTCGATTGGTTTGTGTCTTGTGATTGGCTCGCTGTATTATATTTTCGCCTAACCTTCCCTGCCTTCAATGAATTTCTAACATGCACAAGCACTTTTTGATCCTGATTGCGACGGCCGCGGTTTTTTGGGGTTCGTCCCTGTCCATGGCCGAGGATCCCAAACCGTTACGGTTGATCTTTATCACTTGCTCGGCAGAAGCGAAGTTTTTTGAACCTGTGAAACAGGGCATGAAAGATGCCAGCGAGAAGATGGGGGTGAGCAGCGACTTTATCGGCACCGTCGGCGTCGACTTTCCGAAGCAGGTCGAAATGGTTCGTCAAGCCGTTCGCGACGGCTACGATGGCATTGCACTGAACCTCGTTGATCCCGAAGCCTTTGACAAAGTCGTTGTCGAAGCGATCGAAGCAGGGGTCCCGGTGGTCGGGTTTAACACCGACGACCATGGAACCGAGAATGCACGCATGAGTTGTGTGAACCAGCGACTCTACGAAGCGGGACGCCGCTTGGCGGAGAGACTTGCACCCGAGATTCCGGACGGAGCCCATGTCTTGATGACGATGCATGATGCGGGCGTTTCGTCATTGGAGGATCGGTTGCGAGGCGAACAGGACGTGCTGAAGTCGAAAAACGTGAAATGGACCGTTCTGATCAGCGGTAATGATTCGGTCGAAGGAGCGAAGAAGATCGCCGACGCCTTACGAGCGAACCCCGACATTCGCATCGTTTTGGGGACAGGCCAAGCCGACACGGAAGCCGCAGGACGGGCGATCGCTGACCAATTCGCCGATTCGGAGTACTGGTCCGCCGGGTTCGATTTGTCCGCCAAAACACTGGAGTTGATCAAGCAAGGAAAGATTCGATGCACCGTCGATCAGCAACCTTATATCCAGGGTTTTTATCCGGTGGTGCAGCTCACGCAGTACTTGCGGTATGGCATCGTTCCATCCGATATCGACGCGGGATCATCCATCATCGATGAGAGCAACGTGGACCAAGTGATGGCATTGACCGAAGCCCATTATCGGTAACGGCGATTTTCCGTCACACGATTCACCGCACTTGCCTCGGTCTGGACGATCCAACCGAGCAAGCCGTGTCCTGGATTCCTTACTCCGCGATCGCTTCCGCTGGTTCCGGATCCCTCTCGGGCATGGCCGATGGCTTTGCCAGCGTCAGCCCAAGCTGTTGCAGTTTATCGACATGGCTTTCCCAGTCGATCCGGTGAGGATCACCGATCGGTCGTTCGCCATCATTGAGTCCCACCGAAATCATGCGAATCCGATCGTGGCGGACTTGGCGGTCGACAAGAGGCATGTCGCCGTCACGTGCCATGTCGGATTCGGCTTGAGCCATTTCCTGTTCCCCTTTCCAAACGCACGCGATCCGGTGCAAGGCAACGATCCGAAACCAGTGCCATGGCTTCTCCACCTGGACGTGCTTGACGCACCAGTCCCAATCAAGAAAACGGTTTAGGTCGTCGGGACGGATCAAGAAACAACGAATGCATTTTTTTCGAACCACTTGGCGATCTTCACAGGTCATCACGAACAGCCACGTTTCGCGTTTAAACGGGGTGATCGCCAACAAGCCCGCGATATGTCCCATCGCGTCGTTGAGGACTTCAAACCCCAGTGTTCCCTCGGTTTTGAGCACGGGATTATCGAGCGACGTGTTTTCGGCAACCTCTTTCAAGAAATCACGCACCGCGATGTTGTCGTACAGATCATTCAGCGTCGTTTTGGGTGCAACATTGCGGAACAATAACACACACTCGTTCGCTTGATGTGGCAATTCCCACAAACGGTGCATTTGAAAAATAAAATCATCCGAGTCGCCCGATTGCATTCGCGCGATCGCGTTGAGTCGCTGGCGAAACAGCAAGAACCAGCTCGCCGCAAATCCAGCCAAAAATCCAAGCGATTTCCCTACCAATTCCGGTAGCACGCGATCCCACTGCAGACTCGAAAACCATTCCACGAGGTTCGGCATGTCAGTTCCTTATTAAGCCATTCCTCCCGCGGCCATTGACGACCACAGCTAATGGCGACCCCACATCGATCGCTCTGTGGGAACCATCATAACGCATCGCGTTACATCTGACCGCCTCCCATGCCTCCCATCCCACCCGCTAATCCTCCTCCGCCGATATTCTCGAATCGGTAATCGGATCGCACTTGTTCGATCATGGCATCGCCTACGATTTGCTGCTCTTTATCCAGTTCAACGGTGATGGAATACTCGAAATCAAACGCATCGCTGCCGAACCGCCGAGCGGGGACCGTCAAATCCCACCATAAAATTCCGATGGGACGCTGCATCCGCAGGTACAGCGGATCGTCGGACAGCTGTTCCTCCGCCTCGCCTTGCAGCGAGACACCGATGGCACCTTGTGGGCTGGTTAGCGGCATCCGATCCCGTAGCCATACTTCCACGGCCCGATCGTGATAGTTGGACAACACCAAGCGGTATCTCAGTTCGGTTTGTCGGTTGCCGCCTCGAATCGATTCTTCGCGAGCGAGCAGTTCGCGGCGTGATCGTAATTGTCGGTCTGCCCCGAAACCGACGATCATGTGCTGGCCGGCCGCCGTGGGTGACAACGTGGTGCTGCCGATCGATTGCTGGTTGTGGCGACGACAACCACAACACACTGGAAGATCGGGGCACTTCTGGACCGACTGAACAAATGAGCTTGGTGTCCGCTTGACGCTGCCGCCGCGTTTGCCAAGCTGTTCACTTTCGATTGTAGGTTCAGGGGAAGAATATGGGAATTGGCATCGCATTTCGTGCTTTTTCAGCTGCGTTATTCAACAAACAGGCCGCAGAGAACATTCGCCGAGCGCTCGAACAAGGCAGCGCCGAGACAGCGGAACCGAAATTGCCGGCTCCAAAACCGGTCGAATCGGTGGTGGCCAAACCCGCCAAACCGGCTCGCAGTGAAGCGATCACGCTGTTGTCGGCGTTACAACGCGAGTCGCGTTTGATCGATTTGATTCAAGAGGATCTGGGCAAGTATTCCGATGCGCAGGTTGGCGCCGCGGCACGTCCCTGTTTGCTGCAATGTGCTTCCACGTTGTCTCGTTTTTTTGATCTGAAACCGGTCAGCGATGCAGGCGAGGGGGCCACGGTCGAAGTTGCCGCAGACGAATCGCCGGCTCGTTATCAATGGATTGGCGAAGGCAATTTGAACTCGGGAAAACTTGTTCACCAAGGTTGGCAGGCGACGAGGGTGGAGTTGCCCGAATGGACCGGTAGCGATACCGACGCCAACATCGTGGCGCCGGCTCAGGTGCAACGCTAAGTTCCCGATTCCCCCACACACCGCGGAGTTCGCATCGAGTTCCGCTTAAAATCTCTGCAGAGTCGCGATGGCTCTGGCTATGGAGGCACCCAATGACCATGAACGCTCGTTACTCCGTTGGCATCGACCTGGGAACCACGAATTCGGTGGTTGCCTACTCGCCGTTGGAAGAGGAAGCCGATTTGCGGCTGTTGATGATTCCGCAGCTGGTCCAGCCCGATCAAGTGGAATCGCTCTCTTCGCTGCCGTCGTTTCTGTACTTGCCTCGCGAGGGCGAAGTGGACTCGCTTCGTACCTCCTTTGGTTCGGATCCCGCAGGAGGTGTGGTTGGCGCCTACGCGAGAACTCAGGCGGCCGAGAACCCTCAGCGGGTGGTCGTGGCGGCCAAGAGCTGGCTTTGTCACAGCTCGGTGGGGCGAACCGACGCGGTCTTGCCATGGCAGTCGCCCCCGGAAATTCCCAAGGTTTCCGCTTATGAATGCACACAGCGTTTCTTGGCACATTTGGTTGCCGCTTGGAACGGTCAACACAGCGACGCGCCACTTCGCGACCAACAAGTGGTTTTGACGGTTCCGGCCTCGTTCGCTCCGGCCGCGCGTGAACGGACTCGACAAGCCGCCATCGCAGCGGGCCTACCTGAATCGTTCGTCTTGCTCGAAGAGCCTCAAGCGGCCGTGTACCGATGGCTTGCAGCGAGCGGCGACTCGTGGCGCGAGTCGCTTAGGCCGGACGATGTGATGTTGGTTGTCGACGTGGGTGGTGGTACCACCGACTTGACGCTCGTTTCAGTGTCTCAAAGTGACGGGGAACTGAACCTGCGCCGGTTGGCGGTGGGAAACCATTTGCTGCTGGGTGGTGACAACATGGACTTGGCGCTGGCCCACTTTGTCAGCGGCCGGTTGGCTGAGCAAGGCCATGATTTGGATCCCTGGCAGAGCATCTCGCTGTGGCACGCTTGCCGAGATGCGAAGGAGCAATTGCTTGCTTCGGAGGGTCCGGCCCAACAAATGATTTCGGTGCTCGGGCGTGGGAGTTCGCTGATCGGCGGAACCGTGTCGACCGAGTTGACCAAGGAAGAGACGTCACAGTTGATCGTCGAAGGGTTCTTCCCGCGATGCACGTCGACCGATCGACCGGAACACCATGCCGCATCGGGATTCCAAGACATCGGTTTGCCGTACGAATCGGATGCGGCAGTGACCAAGCATGTTGCCGCTTTCTTAGCGGATCAATCGGCAGAGGATAGTGAGACGCCCGTCGTCCCCACCCATGTCTTGTTCAACGGTGGTGTGTTCCGCAGCCACACCCTGCGTGAGCGGATGCAAGCGACAATCAACGATTGGTGCCCTTCGGATCCGATAATTCTGGGCGGGCCCGAGGATCTCGACACCTCCGTTGCGATCGGTGCGGCCTACTATGGATGGAGCAAACAGAGCGGCGGCATTCGCATTCGCGGGGGGACGGCCAAGTCTTATTACGTCGGAATCGAAACCGCCGGTTTGGCGATTCCAGGGGTGCCGCGTCCGCTCCGGGCCGTTTGTGTGGCACCGCGAGGGATGGAGGAAGGAACCGAAGCGGAAGTGCCGGGGGACGCGGTTGGAGTGATGGTGGGCAAACCGGCTCAATTCCGGTTTTTTAGTTCCGCGACTCGCTCGGCCGATGCGCCCGGCAGTCGGCTCGATCGCTGGACCGCCGATGAATTGGTTGAAATTGAACCCGTTTCGGTTTGCTTGACAAGTGGGTCGGACAGTGATGAGTCGTCCAGTGCAGGGTCCTTCGTGCCCGTGAAATTCGTGAGCCGAATCACCGAGCTTGGGATGTTTGAACTGTGGTGTCACAGCACCCGTAGTGATGACAAATGGAAGATGGAGTTCAACGCTCGCGAGCGGTAGTATTTAACGTGTCCAAATCCGAAACGAAGATCGACGATCCGAATCAATCCTTGTCACGGTACGCCGTTGGCATCGACCTTGGCACGACCAACTGTGCGCTCTGCTATGTGGATACCGACGCAGAAGCTTGGTCGGTCGAGACGTTCAAGATCCCTCAGTGGATCGATTTTGGACAACGTGAGTCGCGTGAAACGCTGCCATCGTTTCACTACGAATTGACGGAGGAGGAAGCTGCGGCGAATCATGCTTTGCCCTGGCAGACATCCGCGCCGAATCACACCGTGGGCGTGTTGGCGCGTGATTCCGGCCAACGGCACCCCGGTCGTCGCGCCGCGTCTGCCAAGAGCTGGCTGTGTCACGAGGGAGTGGATCGTACCGCGGACTTGTTACCGTGGCATGGTGACGCGGACGTCACGCGGCTGTCACCGGTGGAAGCTTCTTCTCGCTACCTCGCTCACCTGCGCGCTGCTTGGGATGACGCCCATCCTGGTTTCTCGCTGAGTGAACAAGATGTCGTGATCACGTTGCCAGCATCGTTTGACGAAGTGGCGCGGGAACTCACCGTCAGCGCTGCGAAACAGGCGGGATTGCCACGAGTCTTTTTGATCGAAGAACCGCAAGCGGCATTCTATGCATGGATTGATCGGCAAGCGGACCAATGGCAACAACGGGTGGCACCGGGGCAATTGATTTTGGTCTGTGACATCGGTGGTGGCACAACCGATTTGACCTTGATTCGAGTACGTAAGGCGGGTGAATCGGGGGAGCAGGTTCAATTTCACCGCGTTGCGGTCGGACGCCATTTGATTCTTGGCGGTGACAATCTGGATTTGGCAGTCGCGCGATTAGCCGAATCGAAGATTCTTGATGCCGGATCGACCGAGTCCCTTTCCCCCACGCAATGGGACCGCTTGGTGCAGGTTTCGAGGACGGTCAAAGAAGTCATGCTTGGCGATGATCGTCCCGACACGTATACGATCAACTTGCCTTCGGAAGGATCGCGGTTGGTGGGCGGGTCGGTTCAAGTACAGGTGACCGCAGCGGAGATCGATCAGGTTTTGCTGGACGGCTTTTTCCCAGCCGTTGGTCTCGAGGAAAAGCCGGAACTTGGCGAAAGTGGTTTTCAAGAATTCGGCTTACCCTATGCCGCCGATGCAGCGATTACACGACATTTGGCGGCCTTTTTGTGTCAGCATCGTCGAAGTGGAATGGATGCGGATGAACAAGATGCCGCCGATCGACCTGACTTGGTCTTATTTAACGGTGGCGTGATGGCTGCGCCGGCGATCCAAGCAGCGATCGTCGATCGCTTGTCCGCGTGGTTTGGTCAGACCGACCCGTGGAAGCCAGAGGTGCTTTCGTCGCCCCGTTTGGATTTGGCTGTCTCGCAAGGGGCCGCCTACTATGCGATGGTGCGTCGCGGCCAAGGCGTTCGGATCGCAGCCAACTTGGGACGATCTTACTACATGCAAGTCGAATCCGATCCGCCGCGCGGACTCTGTTTGATTCCCGGCAAAGCCGAAGCCGGACAACGATTTCGCGCCGATGCACATCCGTTGCACTTAAAAATCGGCACGCCGGTTCAGTTTCCGCTCTGGGTCAGTAGCACGCGGTTGGCCGATTCCGTGGGTGAACTTGTCGAAATGGACCGCAGCGAGGCTTCGCCTTTGCCACCCATTTGTACCGCCTTGGTCCAAGGAAAACGGCGGCTTGATGCCGAAGTGGAAGTGGTCGTCGAAGCGGAACTGAGCGAGATCGGAACCATCGGCCTGTTCTGCGTTGACACCACGTCGAGCAAGCGGTGGCGATTGGAGTTTGATATTCGCAGCACGCTGGAAACGGATCGTGAAGCTCACAGCGGATCGGGTGAAGCGGCCGGGATCGTCGATTCGGATTCGGTTGAGCAGTGCGGCCGGGTGATTGAAAGGGTCTTCGCGGAAGTGGAGCCCGACGCGGTGCTCAAGCCCAGTCATTTGGTGAAACAATTGCAGTCGGTCACCGATCTTCATCGCAACGTCTGGCCGCCGTCGCTGTTGCGGTCTCAATGGCAATCCTTGTTCGACGCGCAGGAAGGCCGCCGCAAATCGGCCGCTCACGAAGCACGCTGGTTGAACCTCGTCGGTTTCTGCTTGCGTCCCGGTTACGGGGTTGCGGTCGATGATTGGCGCGTTGCGCAAACGTGGCGCATCCTGCATGGCAAACTGGCCTTCGCGGCCCAGCAATCGCGCACCGAATCGATGATCTTGTGGCGACGGATTGCCGGTGGATTGACCCGTGGACAGCAAGAACAGTTGGCGGCGCCGCTGAAGAGTGTTCTGAAGAACAAAACGCGGCGGATCGAACCGCATGAGGCCGCTGAGGTTTGGCGATTGCTGGGGTCGCTCGAGCGATTGTCGGTAAACGAAAAGATCGAGTTGGGCCTCATCGCCTTGGCGGCCATCAAGCAGAAAAAGAACCAAAAGATCTTGCCGGCGCTACTTTGGGCGCTCGGTCGGTTCGGCAGTCGTCAACCGGCCTATGGTCCGCTGAACGCGACGCTGCCCGTTGAAGAAGCGTCCCGTTGGGCGGGGGAGCTGCTCGATTGGGGAAAGGCGACGGAGTTGGATACGAATAAAAACATGCTACTGCTGGCACTGGTACAAATGGCTCGGCAAACAGGTGATCGCTATCGTGACCTGCCTTTGAAACGCCGCGAAGCGATGGCAGTCCAGCTTGAACTCCTCGAAGCACCCGAGCACTATTTGACGTTGTTGACCGAGGGCGGATCGTTGCGGACCGATGAGGAAGCTGTGATCTTTGGCGAATCCTTGCCATTAGGCATTCGCTTGGTTCGTTGAATCGGTGCCGTAAAACGCATTGCGGTATTGTCGAGGTGTTTTGCCCACCATGCGTTTGAAGAAGCGGACAAAGTTCTCGGCTGACGCAAAACCGGTTTTTTGTCCAATCACGCTGATGGGCCACGCTGTCTCACGAAGGAACCCTTTGGCACGCTCGATTCGAATGTGGTTGATTTCTTGCGACGGAGAGCAGTGAAAGAACTCGCGAAAACGTCGCTCCAGCGTGCTCCGTGACAGCAGCAACTCGTCTGCCAAGGCGGTCACGGTCAATCCATTGACCGCCTCACGCTCGATGATCTTGACGGCTTGATCGAGTTCAGGATCGATGATCGCGATGCGATCCGTGGATTGTCGTTTGATGACTTGCGAGGGAGGAACGATGATCCGAGCTGCGGTCGTAAGAGGGGGTGTTTTGGGTGGGCTGAGCATCCGGATTTTCCAATCGAGCAGGCCTGCCGCTTTGTATCCGACTTGCTGCGAATTCAATTCGATGCTGGATAAGGATGGCGACAACATGCTGCAGACGATGTCTTCGTTTGAAGTCCCCAGAATCCCGACTTCCGCCGGTACATGTAGGTTGAGCTGGCGACAGGCTTCGAGCACGCGGATCGCTTGCGAATCGGCCACGGCCCACACGCCAACGGGCTTCGGTAACCGATCAACCCATTGAATCAGAGGTGCTTGGAAATCGAGTTTCCAAGTTGGGTACGGTAAGTTGCCACCCTCGTAGGCGCCAGGAAACACGTGCCCCGAGAGATCTTGTGAGGCGAGGATTTGCTCGAACGCAATGCGACGAGCATCGGACCACCAAGAATTGGCGAACGAGTAAAACGCCAAGTGGGCAAATCCCTGTTTCAGTAGATGATCGATGGCAAGCCCCGCCGTCATCCTTTCATCGGTGCAAACCTCGGCGGATTGATGTTGTCCGTCGCCGAGCAATTCGACCACCGGACAGCGAAATCGACCGAGCGCTTTGGACAAGGCAATCGAAGGGCTGCGGGCGATGATTCCATCCCCCTGCCAATTCTCCAACCAGGGAGGGAGCCCCTCCAAGATGCCGCGGTCTTCAAAGTGAAAGATCCAATTGGCGCGTTCTCTTGCGAAACGCGAGATGCCCTGGATCACGCCACGTCCGAACACGCGCGAGGTTTCGACAAGCAGCAAGATCTGTTTCGGGACTGCCATCGCGCGAAGCCTTGGGGACGTGTGATCGATTGGTTGGTTTTTCCCGGCCCATTCCCTGCTTGAAGGTCGTGCCGTTTTTAAGTAGTTGAACAATACGCGTTTCCGGACTTCACCCTCCCTGTCGCGTGGACTGATGGGAATCCTGCCTGCGTGGCAAGTTGGATTGACTTTGCAAATTCCGTTTTGCCCGAAATTCTGGCTCCCTTCTCCCCCGTTTTAGAGGTCGTGCAGTTTTTAAGTTGTGACTGCTGAAGTGTTTAGGTATCCAACCACCCCTGCCCGCGCAGCGGGAGGGGTCGAGCGCAGCGAGGGGGAGGGCCGGTATAGAAACCGTGCTGGAATTTCATGTTGTCATCGCAGCCCGTTTTCCCTCTCCCTCGCTTAGGCTCGACCTCTCCCAGAGGGAGAGGTAAATCTTGTAAGTCTTTTTCAATCAACAACTTAAAAACTGCACGACCTCTTTATGGGGGAGAAGGGCTGGGGATGAGGGGGAGTGCGCTGGAGTTTAGCCTTCAGGCGACTGCGGGTTGCGCTCGTGCGGCTAAAGCCTGAACTCCAACCTCTCTCCTCGCGAGCGCGCTGGGAGCCAGGATTCATGTGCGATCCTTGTGTAAATACCACTGCCAAAGGAGAGATAACGATACGGTAACTCGTGGATTCACAACGACTCGAAAAATGCACGACCTGCTTCAACAGGCGACGTACACCAATGACGCTTCCCTAACCGATTTGCCCTGACAAAAATCTACCATTATTTTGGCAAGATTGAGCGATGGTGGTCTGGTTTTTCTTCACTAAACTCTAAGGCAAGTCAAAATGGCGTCAAATCACTTAGAAACCGATAGGAATCACGGATTCATGGGAAAAGTTGGAATTGGATTGAACCTCGAGGCGGTCCGGACGTCACACAAGTCGTTCGAGTGGGGCGTCGAATTTGCCGCGGATCTCGGTTATGAGTACATCGAACCGATGGTGCATTGGGGCCGCGAACTGCTGAGCGAAGCGAGGTACTTTCATAGTGTTTCGATGCTCGATGACCCTTGGCGAATCCGGGACGCGGTGGAAAAACATGGGTTGAAGCTTTCTGCGTTTTCTTCCCATTCCCAGGCTTCGAAGCCCGAAATCGCGGTGGAATACCTGAAGCAAGCAGCTCGCTTTGCAACCGAAGCGGGGGCGCCAATCATCAACACGCACGAGGGGCATAAGCAGCCATGGACGACCATGGAGGAGGACTTTGTCCTGATCCGCTATTCGTTGATGGAAGCGTTGAAGGTATGTGAGCGTCGTGGAATCAAGATCGGTTTCGAGATGCACCAAACGTATTCACTCAAACCGGAGCTCTACGACCGCTGCTTGGATCTCGTGGATTCGCCGAACTTGGGTGCCAATTTTGACACGGGCAATGCCTACCTCGGTGGTGAGGACCCGCATGAGTGGCTTGAACGCATCAAGCACCGAGTGATCCACATCCATGCCAAAGACATCTCGATCGAGCAGTCCGATGCCGAACGTGGCAAGGTGATGGGAACCGCGGTGGGGTGTGCCTGCGGCGAAGGGGTCATTGATTGGCAACGGATTGTCTCGATTTGCCGCTCGGTGCCACAAGACATTGTTTTGAGTGTCGAGTGTGGAACGCTCGACCAAGCCGAGCGAAGTATTGAGCACCTTCGATCGATCCTCTAGTGCGCCGGAGACTTCTTGGGTTGCGGCTGCAGCCGAGTGGAGTCGATAGTCGCCGCCCCCGTTTCTTTATTCGTTATTTACAGACCCAGCAGGCAGGAGAACACGTGATGACCAAGAAAGCCAAGCTATCCCGTCGAGGATTCCTTCAAACATCCGCGGCGGCAACCGCAGCGGGAGTCGCGTTTCCTACCATCATTCCTCGCTCCGCATTGGCGCAAGGTGACCGGCCGGGCGCCAACGATCGGATCGGTGTGGCGGGGATTGGCGTGGGCCGGCAAGGCAGCGGGGTCTTTCGCGGTGCTTGCAACGATCCACGAACACAAGTGATCTGCGTTTGCGATGTCAATCGGCCACGTGGCGAATCCATTGCGAAAGCCAACGGCGCCAAGGAGGTCTATCAAGATTACCGCCGCGTCCTCGACCGCAGCGATGTCGATGCGGTCACCACCGCAACGCCTGAACATTGGCGGGCAAACATTTGTATCTCCGCCGCATTGGCGGGGAAGAACGTGTACGCGGAAAAGCCAATGACGCTCACGATCCCCGAAGGTCGATTGATGGTGAAGGCCGCTCGTCGGACGGGGATCGCGTTTCAAGTGGGGTCGCAGCAGCGTTCGCAACGTGAAAACTACATCGGTTGTGAATTCATCCGTAACGGCGGTTTGGGTGAAATCAAAGAGGTCTTCGCGGCCAACTACGAAAGCCCTTGGCTGTGCGAACTGCCCGAAGAACCGGTGCCAGCGGGCTTGGACTGGGAAATGTGGTGCGGCCCAACGGAACTCGTCCCCTACAACAAAGAACTCTACGTGCCTCGGGGCAACCCCGGTTGGTTGTCGTTCCGGCCTTACAGTGGCGGCGAAATGACCGGATGGGGGACCCATGGGTTTGACCAAATCCAATGGGCGTTGGGTCTCGACAGCACCGGGCCGACGGAAATCCTGGTCGACGGTTCCGCCCTCGAATTGCCGACCTATCGCAAGCCCGAGTCGCTGGATCGCGGTAATAAGATCTGCAGCGAACCTCGGCTTAGCTACCGCTACGCCAACGGAATCACGGTCACGCTCGATGACAAAGCGAATCGTGGCGGTGGCATCTTTGTGGGCGAGAAGGGGAAAATGGAAGTGTTCCGCGGAGCGCTCGGTTCAAACCCACCGGAAATGGCCAAGGAACTACTCGAGAAAAGCTCACGAAAGAACCAAAGCCACGTTGGCAACTGGCTGGATTGCTGCATTTCAGGAGAGCGTCCGATCGCCGATGTGGAACTCGGTCACCGCAGCGCCACGGTCTGTCATCTGCTGAACCTTGGCCGCTTGTTAGGCCGCAACCTGAAATGGGATCCGGATGCGGAGCAGTTCCTTGACGATGCCGAGGCCAATTCGATGCTGACCCGTGAAATTCGCAAAGGCTATGAGTGGCCGAAGGTTTGATCGTGTCTCCGCGAGTCGGATTGCCGATCGTTGAAGCAAAATACTAGAGTACGCGTTCGGCAACCAATCGCTTCATCACCGGATTGAACTGCTCAACGCGCCATTGCCCCCTGCCCTCGGAGTCGATCTCGTAATCCATGATCAGGAATACCTGTGTCGGTTTTGGGTCGTTTGCGTTGGTCATGATCACGTCGGCTTTGGTTGTGCCATAGTGGTTGTAGATCCGAACCGGCTTCGCTAGCTCCCATTGGATGCCCTTACCCATTGCCGCCACTGTGGGGTGCATTCCGGTCTGTTCAAATCGTTCGCTCACCTCGTCAGCGGACATTTTGGCTTCCATCGCCTCGTAATGCTCCTTCAGCGGCATATGGACCGGCAAGCGGTTCACGGCAGTCTTATTCAGTTCCTTCGCAATGTTGAACTCTCCATTGCCAACGATTTCAAGATACTCTCTCGCGAAATACTCCGCCTGGTTACCGAGCGTCCGGGCTTTCAAGCTGTGTACGAACAGTCCGCAGGATCCGAAGACAACCGCCAACACCATTCCAATCTTGGCCGGTGTGATGCCGACGGGGCGTGGGCCGCTCCAATGGCGCAGTGCGAACATCCCAAACGCAATCGCCATCAGTGGCAGGGCGATCATGGGATAGCCCACAATGGCTAAGACACTTAGCAAACCAAGTAGCAGGCACAAAAAACCTGATACCCGAAACGGGGCAATCGGCTCTTCAACCAGATAACCACCCTCGGCCCCCATGGTGGGGACGGTCGATTTCAGATCCGTATCTGTTGCCATTTTGAAACGAAAGCTCGTGGAAGCGTGGAGCGGCGAAGCCGCGATGAGCGAGCTGCCGCTCGAAGAGAAAGCAAGTCGCAGGTAAACAGGAATTCGCTCGATCCAGGGAAGACAGGGTGAAAACCACGATTTTGCTACGCGTGAAGCGGTCGGATGGTTTGGTTTGCAACCGAAAAAAAGCAAAGGTTTCTACCACCCCCAGCATCGGTTGTCGCTGAAGGGGATGCGATCACCACACGATTTCAGCGACCAACGGGAGCAGGCGAACCCGATCCGAGCGTTCGCTCGCCTTGGTGGCGAGATTGCTGCACTACGCGGCTCGACGACGATTCACCGAAGCATCGCCGATGACGGCTTGGCCGATCCAATTCGCTGCCTTAGCCGTCGCGCCCCCTCCGGCGAACTCTCCACAAAGCGCCTCGAGTTGCCGGATCGTTTGCTGATAGTAGAACTCGTCGTCCAACATCGCAGTGACGGACTCTGTCAGAAAGTCGATCGCCGGTTGCGGGTCTCCAACCGAGACCATTTCGGGGAAGACCTTCCGAGCACCCATCAGATTCGGCAGCGTGATCGAATCGAGCCGAACGACCAACCGAGCAAAGGCATACAGTAGCCGGCCAACCCGATAGGCGACTGCGGCCGGGGTTCGTCGGGCAAGCAATTCGAGACTGACCGAACCGCTGACCATCATCGCACAGCGGGCCGCTTCGATGATTTCACTGGTTCGGTCGACATAGAACTCGATCGGCAACTGCTTGTCGGACTCGGTCAATTGCTGCTGACACCAGATGCAATGCCGGTCCCTGTAGGCAGCCACCAAAAACTTGGCGTCGCGATTCGTTTTGGCGATTTGCCGGATCGACGACAGCATCAGTGGCCAAGTCCGCTGGACTTCATGGGTACGAGACCCAGGCAAAACGGCTACCAACTTGCGGCCGGATTCGGTTTGACGCGAAAGGCGTGCCATCAATGCATCGTCGAGCCGAGTTTCCGCAACGGCATCAAAAAAGGGATGGCCGACATAGGTGGACGCGACACCTCGCTTCGAAAAAAACTCCTCTTCCACCGGCAAGACCGCCAAGACATGATCGACCCATCGCCGCATTTTTCGGATACGCCAACCGCCCCAAGCCCACAACTGAGGCGGGCAGTAGTAGTAAACGGGAATCCCATAGCGTTTGGCGCGTTTGGCAATGTGCCAGTTGAATCCCGGAAAATCGACCAAAACCACCGCATCAATGTGCCCTGTCTGGAAAACCTTCTCGGCTTCGTCCGCAAAGCGAAAGAAATCGCGGAGTTTAGGGAGGACCTCAAGCAATCCCACCACCGCGTGTTCCGTCAAGTTGCGTTGCAGGCTACATCCGGCGGACTGCATCGCAGGGCCCCCGAAACCACAGGTTTCGATTCGCGGGTAGCTCTGCCTCAAATGCCGAATCAAACGTGCCGCATGCTGGTCACCGCTCGGTTCGCCAACGGAAAGAAAGATGCGTTTTGGCATGGCGATTGATTAAGAACAGGCGACGGAACGGAAGGCAAGTCAAAGCATCAGGTCTCAGTAGCGGATCCGCACGGGTGGCGTCAATGGATCCTTTGCTGATTTGATGAGCGCGACAAGGGCGGTCACTGGTGCCGGTTTTTTACGGTTTTGGCTGCGACAAATCGTGTGGTTCCGTTTTTATCGGGTCATGATCAGCCTTTAGCGTCCGACTGCGGCAGCCGTTTTTCCATTTTTGACAACGGGCGTTGTCAAAAAGGCGGGCGTCGTAATAATGAAGTCAAACGAGCAATCGGAGACGTCTCCCTTTCGTGCTGGTGAAATGAACAAATGACCCCTTCCTTGAATCCTGTTTCTCATGCGGAACCCTTGCGATCGGTCGATCGTGAGTTGTTGGTTGCGATGCGCAGCGGGGAATCCTTTGGAGTGGGGCATTTAACCGACCAGCTTGGGGTGACTGCCACGGCGGTCCGCCAGCGGATCGAGCGGTTGTTGGAAATGGGCTTGATCGAGCGCCAAAAGATTGTCGCTGGTCGTGGACGGCCGACTTACGAGTACCGTTTAACGGTCGAAGGTCATCGTCGTGCTGGGGCCAACCCCGCCGATTTGGCCGAGGCCATGTGGCAGGAAATCTTGGCAATCACCGATCCTCAAATTCGCCGAGGGGTCCTCTCGGCGGTTGCCGCGCGTCTTGGACGTCAGGTTGCCGAAGGGATCCATCGCGACACGGGCGTCGTTGTGGGCGAGTCGCTTGAATCACGGATGAAGAAAGTCTCCGAGATGCTGGTGGAACGGCAAATTTCAGCGGAGATTTCTCACGCGGGTTCCTTACCTGTGATTGACGTCGGCGCCTGCCCTTATCCGTCGCTTACCGATACGTCGGACGATCGGGCGATGTGCCGGTTGGAAGAACAAATGCTTTCCGAAGCCCTCGGTCGACCGGTGCATCTCAGCAGTTGCCGGCTCGACGGTGATCATCTTTGTCAGTTCGCTGCCGAATCGATTACAACCGAATCGGTAACTCCCGAGTCCACAAACTAAACTGTTTTTCATTTCAAACCCTCAAAAGACACTCGCATCAAGCATGACACACGTACTGCAAATCAAAAATCTGCACGTTTCCGTTGGTGACAAACCGATCCTTCGAGGCGTGAACTTGACGATCAATCATGGCGAGACTCATGCGTTGATGGGACCCAACGGCAGCGGCAAAAGCACGCTCGGTTTGGCGATCATGGGCCATCCCGGCTATACGGTGACCGAAGGCAGCATCACGATGGATGGCGAAGACGTCTTGGCGATGGCGCCCGATGAGCGAGCCCGGGCTGGGATCTTCTTGGCGTTCCAGCGGCCGATGGCCGTTCCGGGGGTGAAAATGGCTGATTTTCTTCGCCACGCGACGACCAATGTCCGCCGCCCTGATCGCAAGGAAGGCGAGGAATTGATTCCCATGCGTGAGTTTCGCAAAGAGCTCAAGGACAAGATGGCTCACCTGCGGATGGATGTCGAGTTCGCTCGCCGCTACGTCAACGACGGTTTTTCGGGCGGTGAAATGAAACGCGCCGAAATTCTGCAGCTCGCGATGCTTCAGCCAAAGTTTGCGGTCTTGGACGAGACCGACAGTGGGCTTGATGCGGATGCCGTGCGATTGGCCAGTGAATCGATCGCGGAGATTGGTCATGGCAAAATGGGGTTGTTGATCATCACCCATCACGACAAGTTGCTCGAACACAATCCGCCCGAATTCACGCATGTCATGCTCGGGGGGCGTTTGGTGGAAACAGGCGGCACCGAATTGGCCGATGAACTGCATCGCCATGGGTACGATCGGATCCGCAAAGCGTACCCCGAAGCGGAAGCAGCGAACCAAGAAATGGTGGCCGAAGAAGCGCCGGTTTAATCATGCCACATTGGAACGCAGGCAAGGTTCGAATGCAGGCTTCGGCCAGCCATCGATAACTCATCGCCTCGTGATCCAAACGCGGAACTCCAGCACCGACCAAGCAAACCAAGAGTCTCTGACGAATCTCTCGAAACGAGTTAGGAAATAAGATGTCTACTGATGTAACTGAAAAAGCGGAAGTTGGCGAAATCAACAAGTACAACTTTCGCACGGAAACCACGGGCGTTTTTCGTGCCAAGAAAGGTCTCAGCGCCGAGGTGGTCCATCAGATTTCGGATATTAAGAACGAACCTGATTGGATGCGAAAGTTCCGTCTCGATTCATTGAAAATGTTCGACGAGCGTCCGATGCCCAAGTGGGGCGGTGCGATCGATATCGATTTTCAAGACATCTACTACTATTTGAAACCCACCGACCACCAGGGCAAGACTTGGGACGATGTGCCTCAAGAGATCAAGGACACATTTGACCGATTGGGGATCCCCGAAGCGGAGAAGAAGTTTTTAGCGGGCGTGAAGGCTCAGTTTGAAAGTGAAGTCGTCTACGGATCGCTTGAGGAGGATTTGGCGAAGCAAGGGGTGATTTTCACGGACACCGATACCGCTGTCCGCGAGCATCCCGATTTGTTGCGAGAGTATTTCGGCAAGATCATCCCTCCCAACGACAATAAATTCGCCGCGCTCAATAGTGCGGTTTGGTCCGGTGGATCCTTCATTTATGTGCCCAAAGGGGTGCATATCGATTTCCCGCTGCAGGCCTATTTCCGCATCAATGCCGAGAGCATGGGCCAATTTGAACGGACGCTGATCATTGTCGATGAAGGTGCCAGCGTTCATTATGTCGAAGGTTGTACGGCACCGATGTACACGACCGAAAGTTTGCACAGTGCGGTGGTGGAAGTGGTGGTGAAGCGGAATGCTCGCTGTCGTTACACGACGATCCAGAACTGGGCGAATAACATCTACAACCTCGTCACCAAGCGAGCTTACGCTTACGGTGACGCGACGATGGAATGGGTCGACGGCAACCTGGGCAGCAAGTTGACGATGAAGTATCCGGCGGTCCATATGATGGAACCCGGGGCGCGAGGCGAGATCTTGTCGATCGCATTTTCGAGTGCGGGGCAACACCAAGACGCCGGTGCGAAACTCGTCCATGCGGCACCCAACACCACAGGCCAAATCATCAGCAAGAGCATCAGCAAGAATGGTGGTCGAAGCAGTTATCGCGGGTTGGTTCGCGTCGAACCGGGCGCGCACAACAGCAAGAACAGCGTGGTTTGTGACGCCTTGATCTTGGATCCCGAAAGCCGCAGCGACACGTATCCCTACATCGAAGTCGCCGAACAGGACGTGCAAATCGGGCATGAAGCGAGTGTGTCACGGATCGGTGAAGAGCAGATGTTCTACTTGCTGAGTCGCGGTTTGACCGAGCAAGAAGCCAGCACGATGATCGTCAATGGATTTATCGAGCCGCTCGTGAAGGAGTTGCCGATGGAGTACGCGATCGAAATGAATCGCTTGATTCAATTGCAAATGGAAGGCAGCGTCGGTTAGACGCTGTTTCGGCGTGCCAGGCGATCGCCGGGCATGCCTTGATCGAAAAGGCATGCGTCAGGGCCTTACCTGGCACACCATCGCACCAAAATTGCACCAACGTTCCAAACACTCACCTGATTTCTGATGACGCAAACGACTGCTCTTACTTTCGACTTGGCGGGTTTCGATTCGTTTCTGACCCAACGTACGGAACCTCAGTGGCTCACCGAGCTCCGACGTGAGGCATGGCAACACTACGAGGCCATGGCGTGGCCAGCGCGGCGAGCGGAGGAGTGGATTCGTACCGATATTCGCGCCTTCAAAGTGGATCGTTTTGGACTGCCTGCTGCAGAGGCTCGTGACGCTCCGGCCAAGGCGCAGTTGCGTCGCGGTGTCGATTTGGGCGGTGCGATCGAAACGGTCGACAGCTATGTGGTTCGTGAATCACTTGATCAAGCTTTGATCGATCAAGGCGTTATCTTCTGCGATCTGTCGAAGGCTTGTGAGGAACAACCTGAAATTGTCCGCCCACATTTGTTCACCGCGTTTGATCCCGACTATGACAAATTCGCTGCGCTGCATGCCGCGTTTTGGGCGGGCGGCCAATTCCTATATGTTCCGCGGGGTGTCGTACTCGACAAACCGTTGCACATCGGGTCGGTGATGACCGATGGAGGAACCGATACGACGCACACGCTGATCGTTCTCGATGAGGGTGCGGAAGCGACCGTGCTGCACGAGTCGAATGGCGTGCATGAGAAATCCAAAGGATTGCATGTCGGTTCGGTCGAGGTGATCCAGAAAGCCAATTCCCACCTCCGCTACGTGAACCTCCAGGAGTGGGGTTATGGTGCTTATCACTTCGCCCACCAGAAGGCACTGGTGGGCAGGGATGCCACGATTCAGTGGACGATCGCAGCGATGGGATCGATGCTTTCGAAGGTGAACCAATCGGTCGATTTGGTTGGCCCCGGTGCCGATAGCCAGGTCAACGGGGTGATGTTCACCGAAGGTCGTCAACATTTGGCGTATCACACACAGCAGTACCACCGAGCACCGAGTTGTCACAGTGACTTTCTGTACAAAGCGGCTCAGCAGGACAAGAGCCGGACGGTTTGGCGGGGCATGATCAAGGTCGATCCGATTGCTCAAAAAACGGATGGTTACCAACGAAATGACAACTTGGTGCTGTCCCAATCCTCACGTGCCGATTCGATTCCTGGGCTGGAAATCGAGGCCGATGATGTCCGCTGCACTCATGGCAGCACGACTTCGAAGGTGGATGAGGAGCAGATTTTCTATGCTCAATGCCGTGGTTTTACACGAAAAGAGGCGACGCGTATGATTGTAAGTGGCTTCTTTCAGCAGATTTTCGACCGGATCACGATCGAAAGCGTCCGCGATGCGCTCGGAGAAGCCATTGCTCGCCAGGTTCGCGAGTACGAATAGTCTTCCCTTAATCGCTTCTTTTGGTAAATTTTGGTACATTGAGACAGGTCGCAGGGCTCAAGAACCGCTGAGGGTCTACTCAAAGTCCAAAGGACAACTCGGTTGGCGAGGGCTTCGTCAACATTCTTGATCAACGTTAGGTGAACAATTCATGGCGCTTGCAGAAGACAAAGTCCGCGAGGCTCTCAAGCAGGTGATTGACCCAGAGCTTTATGTGAACATCGTCGATCTTGGCTTGATCTACGGGGTGCAGATTGGTGATGAGAAGGAGGATGGTCGTCACGATGTCGAGATCGAAATGACGATGACGAGTCCGATGTGTCCGGCAGGTCCACAATTGGTCGCCGGAACGAAATCGGCAGCGGAGGGACTGGATGAAGTTGATCAGGCGGAGGTCAAAGTGGTAATGGATCCGCCATGGTCCCCCGATCAAATGACCGACGATGCTCGAGACCACCTCGGAATTTTTTGACGAAGGCTTCCTTATGGAGCCGAACCTCCTAGCAGGCACTTAACATGCGTATCTTCGTGGGCGAATTCAACTGTGGCGGTGGATTGGCCGGAAAGGATCTCGACAAGGTGCCTTCTTCGCTTCGAACCGAAGGCTCGGCGATGTTACGCGCCATTGTTGCCGACTTGTCCGACTTCGCGAAGGTGACGGTTCCGCTGGATACACGAATCGATCTTGATCTCGATCGGGCCGACATCATCGCGATGCGTCCCGACGTAGCGTTGTTTGGGCAGTGGGTTGCGGCGGCACGCGATTGTGATGCGGCGATCATTGTCGCTCCGGAAAATGACGGCATCTTGGCCAAGTCGGTTGCCATGCTTCGCGCCGCAGGTGTCGACGTGATCGCCGGCAGCGGGGATTTTCTGCGTGTTGCGAGCGATAAGCTGCAGACCGCCAAGCTGTTGCTGAGCTGCGGCGTTGCTCATCCCTACTATGTTGCATTGTCGGACACGCGGTACGAGGCGGAATTGCAGGGGTATGCCCGTTACGTTTTGAAGCCACGTGATGGCTGTGGGACTCATGAGATTCGCACCTTTAACTCCTATGACGAGGCGCGAGCGGAATTGAGCGACGAGTTGCTATTGCAACCCTGGCTTCCTGGCCGGGCGGTCTCGGTATCCTTGGTCGCCTCGGGGCAGCATCAAGTGTTTTTGCCTGCGGTCAGCCAAGAAATATGCGCGGAGTCGTGCGAGTACGCAGGAGGCCGAGGGCCATTGGATGATGATGCGCAATCTCGGGCAGCGGTGTTAGCATCACGTGCGATCGCAGCGATGCCTCCGACCGCGCGAGGTTTCGTCGGAGTCGACCTGTTGCTGGGTGATTGCGCGAGTGAAGACTACGTGATCGAAATCAATCCACGGTTGACCACCAGTTACGTTGGATTGCGTCAGATCATCCAAGGCAATTTGGCCGCTCGGCTGTTCGATCTGGAAACGGGTCCCGTTTCCTGTATCACTGGGGTCAACGCGGTTCGTTGGAGATCGGACGGTCGTGTCTGGATCAATGACGCTGCGGTCGCGGAACCGATTTAGAACCTACCCGAACAGGGGTCTGACCCTCTCTTGGTCTGAGCGTATCGGTAGCGAATCCATTGGAAAACAAACAGCTTTTGAGCAATCGAAACGTCGGTTGACAAAGGGTCAGACCCCTTTTCGGATAGGTTCTTTAACCACGTGACCACTTTGGGAATTGATGTCGGCGGCGCTCATTTGAAGCTGGCGGATGATCGCGGCAACGCCCATGCAGTCGGCTTCGCATTGTGGCAGCATCCCGAACAGTTGGCCGATCGATTGCGGGCAGCGATGGGCGGTTTTTCAAACTTCGAAGCGATTGCGGTCGTCATGACCGGCGAGCTAGCCGATTGCTTTGTCGATCGTGCGGAGGGAGTTCGGCATATTGTCGATCACGTCCGAGTTGCCGCTGCCGCGATGGGAGTGGTCCGAGTTGCTTTTTATGGCGTGGACGGACGTTTTCGGGATTCCGTCTGCAGCGAAAATGATCTGGACTTGTTGGCAGCTGCCAATTGGCACGCGTTGGCCTCCTTCGTCGGGCATCACGTTTGTCGCAGTGGGCTGTTGATCGATATCGGATCCACGACGACCGACATCATCCCGATCGTGAGTGGGCAGGTCGTGACGTCTGCCCTGACCGACTATGACCGATTGAGCGAGGGCTCGTTGGTCTATGTGGGCTGCCAGCGGACCCCGGTCTGTGCCCTCTGTGATTCCTTGACCCTGCGTGGGCGTGTGACTGAGGTGATGAACGAAGTGTTTTCCACGATCGACGATGCTCGCATCGTGCTAGGCCTTGAAAGTGAGGATCGCGATGACGATACGAGTGCGGATGGAAAACCGCGTACCAAGGAGTTTGCCGCGAATCGACTCGCCCGAATGATCGGACTCGATCGGCGAAGTGTTTCGCTTGAGGACGCCGAGCAGCTCGCGAAACAAGTCGTCGCATCTGCGAAGAGCCGGATTGCAAGTGCCATCGAGGTTCAGCGGGTTCGGTACCCTGGGGCGGTGCCGACAATGGTTCTCAGCGGCCACGGTTTGGATCTTTTGACACTACCACGCGACCTTCCCACGATCATGCTGCCACAGCGATTGGGGAGTGGCTTGTCGCGATGTGCGCCTGCTTACGCGGTTGCGACGCTGTTCGAAACGTAGAGCTCTGTCCAGATTCAACTTTAGAGTTGGGGCTGTGGCGGATTACGCCCGCTGGCGTTGTATTCCAGAGCCTAGGGTCGCGCCGCGGCGAAGCCGCAGAGCGCAGCCTAGGTCACCGACTTGCGGAACTCTATTTACCGCGAGGGACGTTCTATCAAGAAATTTCGGATTTCACTCTCCCGCTTGGAGGTTGTGCAGTTTAGCGTCCCCCATGCAGAGAGATTATCGTGATCGACACAAGTCGCGCTGATGGATTCTGGCTCCCCTCGCCCCGCGTGCTCGCGGGGAGAGGGGCTTTCCGTCGTGCAGGTTTATCGCTGTTTTTACGGTCATATGCGTCTGCTGAACCCCCTCATCCCCAGCCCTTCTCCCCCGAAAAATCGGGGGAGAAGGGAGCCAGAGTCTTGGGTGAAACGGAATTGACCAATTCATTCCAACTTGCCGCGCAAGTAGGATTCCCATCACGCCACGCCACAGGGAGAGGGCCCCCCTAGGGCGCGCCGCTGAGCGTCGACCCTAGGCTCTCGAGTCTAACCGCTTGGGACGTCGACTGTATTACTGCGGGATTGGTGTTGATGATCATGCCGAAGGCATTTTGGCAATTAGCCCCGGATCGCGAAGCGCATTTTGTTGGCAGAGATTGGTTCATACCGGCCCTCCCCCTCGCTGGGCTCGATTCCCATTGCTAGCAACCCGCGATCGCTCAGTAATGCAATCGACGTCCCTCGCGGTACATCTAGCTCCGAAACTTCGTTACCGAACGTCCCGACGAGTTCCGCTACCCGCGGAGTTAAAACTTGACGAAGCACTCGATGCGTCCGACGTCGTGGCGGACGCGATCTTTAGAAGGTCCGTCGTGATCCGCCGCTGGGGCGCTTCTGCGTGCGACGTGCATCATCTCTTTCGAGCTGCGGGTATCGGTTGCCATTTGTCTGCAGCGGCGTGGTTTCTCAGCATGCTGGCAACCAAAGCCGTCCAGCCGGTTTGATGGGATGCCCCAAGCCCTTTGCCGCTGTCCGCATGGAAATACTCATAGAACAAAATCAGATCCTTCCATGCTGGATCGTTCGCATAGCGGGTTTCTTCACCGTTGACGGGCCGTTTTCCCTCTTTCCCGGACTCGAAAATGGTGACCAGACGTCGTTCCAATTCGCGTGCCACTTCGAGTAAATTCATCTGATTGCCGCTGCCGGTTGGACACTCGACGCGAAAGTCTTCGCCATAGAACACATGGTAACGTTTGAGGGATTGGATCAGCAGGAAGTTCATCGGGAACCAGACGGGGCCGCGCCAGTTGCTGTTGCCTCCAAACATACCACTGTCGCTTTCACCGGGAATGTATCGGACCTCGTGGCGTTGGCCACCAAAGTCAAACACGAAGGGTTTTTCGCGATGGATGGCCGACATGCTACGGATGCCGAAGGGGGACAAGAATTCCTTTTCATCGAGCATCACCGAAAGGAGTCGACGAAATCGATCTTCAGCGGGGATGGCCAGCAGCCGATGACAGAGCGCACCGGCGGTCACGTTTTCTCGTTCCATGTAGGTCATGTGCGTGCTAAGGTCGCCACGATTTTCGAGAAACCATCTCATCCGTTTCACGAATCCTGGTAGCTTCTCGATCACCGGTTCCTCAAGGATGACGCCCGTCATGAGCGGCACCAAACCGACCAACGAGCGAACACGCATGGGGATCGATGTTCCATCGACATAAAGGTGATCATAGTAGAAACCGTCCTCTTCGTCCCAAAGCCCCGAACCATCGATCGAATTCATGGCCTCCGCAATCGTGACGTAGTGCTCGAAAAACTTGCTCGCCATGTCGCAATAGGCCAGATGGTCTTCGGCAAGCTCGATCGCCATCCGTAGCATCGTGCCGCAGTAAAATGCCATCCATGCAGTGCCGTCTGCTTGTTCCAGGTGGCCTTGCGGCAACGGTTTGCTGCGATCAAAGACACCGATGTTATCGAGTCCCAAGAATCCACCCGCAAAAATATTCTTGCCTCGCGGGTCTTTGCGGTTGACCCACCAGGTGAAGTTGATCAGCAATTTCTGGAAGGCTCGAGCCAGAAACACCTTGTCCCGTTGTAGAGGCGGTCCGCTGGCTTTGTAGACCTGCCAGACGCCCCACGCGTGTACCGGTGGATTGACATCACTAAGGTGCCATTCGTACGCGGGGATTTGACCATTGGGGTGCATGTACCATTCACGCAGGAACAGCAGCATTTGATCTTTTGCAAAGTTCACATCGACGGCGGCCATGGGCACCATGTGAAACGCTAAGTCCCAAGCCGCATACCACGGGTATTCCCATTTATCCGGCATCGAAATGATGTCGCGATTAAACAGATGGCGCCAATCACTGTTGCGACCGAATCGGCGCAACTCACTGGTTTCCACACCGTTTGGATCCCCGTCAAGCCAGGTGCGAACGGAGTAATGATAGAACTGCTTGGTCCAAAGTAGCCCGGCGTAGGCTTGCCGTGAAATGGTTTTGCGTTCCGCCGACAGCGAATCAGGAATCCGCGAAGCATAGAACTCATCCGCCTCCCGAATGCGTTGATCCATGCATTGGTCGAAGGACTCGTCAAACGCTGTCTCTGCAAACCGTTTCGGATCGCCCTGGCTGCGCTGTTTGATGATCGGTGAGTCCACGTGGGCCAGCCGAAGTCGAACTTCCCTTGTCTCGCCCGCTGCAAGCATCAACAATCCATAGGCTCCACATTTGGTTCCGCGATGCTCGGGGTTGACCGACCTCGTATCACCAAGCACGATGTGGTTGTTGAGTGCGTCCTTGAAGTAGTCGGATTCGCTGGGCAATCCAGGGTGTAGTGCGGTGTTGGTTTCGTTGTCGGTGAACAGCCATGACCATCCGTCATCGCTTCCAACCGCATCGCAAGCAATCCAATGACGCTCGAGCGTTTCGTGGTCTGTTTGGACGACGTTGTCGACCAACCGCATCGAGGGCCGTGTGCAGCAACCTTCGTCGCTGCATTGCCACGTCCATGTGTTACGAAAGTAGAGCTGCGGCAACACATGCAGCACAGCGGCTTGAGGTCCACGATTGATCAGGGTCAATCGAATCAGTAGATCGTCGGGGGACGACTTTGCGTACTCGGCTTGGACGTCAAAGTAGCGAGATTGATCGAACGCGGTCGTATCGGTCAGTTCGTATTCAGGCTCCGTTCGATCGCGACCACGCGACACGTCGACAAGCTCTTCATACGGAAAGCGTCCTTGCGGGTACTTGTAGAGGGCCTTCATGTAGCTGTGCGTCGGTGTGCTATCGAGGTAGTAGTAGCACTCTTTTGCATCTTCGCCATGATTGCCCTCGGGACCGGTCACGCCGAACAGACGTTCTTTGAGGATCGGGTCACGCCCATTCCAAAGTCCGACCGAAAAGCACAGCCTGCATTCGCGATCACAAACGCCGAGCAGCCCGTCTTCTCCCCAGCGATAGGCGCGACTACGAGCGTGATCATGCGGAAAGTAGCTCCAAGTCGCATCCCCACCGTTGCTGTAGTCCTCCCGGACGGTGCCCCATTGTCGCTCGGACAAATAGGGCCCCCAACGCTGCCAATTCTGAGCACGGTCTTCGCTCTGACGCAAGCGTTCGTCTTCAGCAGTCATTGGCAGTTGCTTTATTGGAGAGACTGATCAGTGGGTTAGGCTTCGTCAAGTAGATCGACGGCGGCGAATGCTTTGCCTTCGAGCATTGCCAAACTCGCGCCACCACCGGTGCTGACATGGCTGACTTGGTCGGCAAACCCGAGCTGATCGACGGCCGCTGCACTATCGCCGCCTCCGATGATGCTGGTTGCATCACTGTCGGCAACGGCTTGAGCGACGGCTTTGGTTCCTTCGTCGAACGGAGGCATCTCGAAAACGCCCATCGGGCCATTCCAGACGATGGTTTTGGCCTTCTTCAGCACTTCGGAAAACTTCTTGGCGGTTTGTGGACCGATATCGAGTCCTTGCCATCCATCGGGAATCTCGCCATCGGCGACGACTTGTTTGTTGCAGTCGCTCTTGAAATCATCACCGCAGTGGGAGTCGATCGGCAACATCAAGGTGTCACCTCCCTTGGCAATCAACTCTTTTGCAAGGGCGACTTTATCTTCCTCGACGAGGCTGTTGCCGACCTGACCGCCCTTGGCTAGCGAAAACGTGTATGCCATCGCGCCGCCGATCATGACGTTGTCGCAGATGCCGAGCAGGTTGTTGATCACGTTGATCTTATCGCTGACCTTGGCACCGCCGAGGATTGCGACAAAGGGCCGTGACGCGTTGCTGATCGTGTCGCTCAGGTATTCGATCTCTTTTGCGACCAAGTGACCGACGACACGGGGCTTGCCCGCCATGGATTCGGGGACCGCTACCATTGACGCATCGCTTCGGTGGCAGGTGCCAAAGGCGTCGTTGCAGTAGACATCGGCCATCGCAGCGAGTTTGCCAGCAAAGCTGCTGTCGCCCTTCTTCTCCCCTGGATTGAAACGCAGGTTCTCAAGCACCAACACATCACCATCTTTCAACGCTTTCGCTTTCGCGGTTGCATCGTCCCCGACGGTATCGGACGCGAAGGCGACAGGTTGACCGAGGAGTTCCGCAAGCCGCTTGGCGGTCGGTGCGAGCGAAAACTTCGAGTCATCGCCTTCGCCCTTGGGACGGCCCAGATGGCTCATCAGAATCAACTTCCCGCCGCGATCGATCACGCTCTTGATGCTTGGCATTGCCATTCGGATGCGGCGATCATCGCCAATGGATTGGTCGTCGTCGAGTGGCACGTTGAAGTCGACTCGCATCAGGACCGTTTTGCCAGCAACGTCGACTTGATCGATTGTTTTTTTTGCCATGATTTTTCTCGCAGTGCAGGAAAGGAAGGAAGGTGGATTGGATTCTTACGTGCGTAAGCAGGATGACGCGCGACACTGCGATGATTTGTGGCCAATCGGACCGATCCGCAGCAGCCAGCGATTATCGACAAACCACGCGAGGTGTCGAGTACGGGACCGTCGGCACAGTTTTCCTCAACTTGACGACCCGCACAGGCCGAAGATTGATTTCAAGCACTGCAATCGGCAAACCGGCCGGGGGCATCATGCGCCGTGGTTGGTGGATCACGGTTCCATTTCTGCGGGGGAAGCTGGTGCCGAGGGGACTATTGGGGCGAATCGTAGGTATCGGCTACCATTGCGCTGTCGCGATGGCGTTGATGCTGCCGCTATCGAGCGCCACCAGTCGGGCGTCCGCAGAGGGGTTTTTCGGTCGGATCGGGGGGGCCGGGGATCAGGACGACGCCCAAACGGGAACGGCTTCGCTGGAGCGGCGACGCCAGGTGATCGCAAGTTTACCCATGAATCGGCTCACTCCCGCAGCGCAGCAGCGGATCATGGGGATCGCCAACTCGCCCACGATCTATCGCCAATTGCCCACCCAAGCGATCACATGCGAGCGGGATCTGTTTCTGTTCATCACCCGGAACCCCGAAATCTTGGTTGGCATGTGGGACGTCATGGGGGTGACGCAAGTGACGACGACCCGGACGGGGCCGTACCAATTGGATGCCTCCGACGGCAGCGGGACCACGTGTCGAGTCGATCTGGTCTACGGCGACCCGCATTTGCATATCTTTGTGGCCGACGGAAGCTATGACGGCAAAATGGTCGCTCGGCCGATCAACGGCAGCGGTGTGTTTGTCTTCCGTAGCAGTTACGCGAAATCTGCTCGCGATGAAACTACGGTCACGGGAACCCTCGATTGCTTTGTCCAATTCGACAGTCTCGGAGCCGATTTGGTGGCCCGAACGCTGAGCGGTTTTATTGGTCGATCCGCGGATGCCAATTTCATCGAAACCGCCCGCTTTGTCAGTCAGATTTCCGAAGCATCGAAACGGAATCCTCATTCGATGATCAATCTGGCCGAACGTTTGCCGCAAGTCAGTGCCACCACGCGAAAGCAGTTTGTGGATTTGATCACGGCCGTCAATCGTCGCGAACTGCAAGCGGTCACCCAACAGGAACGAACCGCCGAGGCGGTCAACGTCGATTACCGATCGCGGTAAACCTAGGCTCAGCGCAATCGGCTATATTGGGTGCAGGCGACTTCTGACGCGCGTGCGACGATTCTGTCCGCGTGTAGTAGGTCGCTTCGCATGCGGTCGTACCCCACGACGTTCCTCACGATGATACAGGAGATTCTTGTCGATGTCAGACTCGTCAAAACCACTTCGTATGGGCATGGTCGGACTGGGTTTCGGAGCGGAGTTCATTCCGATTTACCAGCAGCATCCTGACGCAGAAGTCACCGCAATCTGTCGCCGTAACTCAGAGGAACTCAACAAGGTGGGTGATCAATTTGGGATCGCCAAACGCTACTGCAGCTTCGAAAACCTGATCGCGGATCCTGCCATTGATGCGGTTCACATCAATTCTCCCATCCCTGACCACGCCTGGATGTCGCTTAAAGCACTCGAGGCCGGCAAGCATGTGATGTGTACGGTCCCGATGGCAACCAGCCTCGAAGAGTGCGAACAAATCGTGGAAAAGGTCGACGAGACGGGTTTGAAGTACATGATGGCCGAGACGGTCGTTTACAGTCGCGAGTTCTTGTTCATCAAACAAATGTACGAGTCGGGTGAACTGGGGAAAATTCAGCATCTTGCGGCTTCGCATCCGCAAGACATGGATGGTTGGCCATCGTATTGGGAGAAGATGATTCCCATGCACTACGCCACTCACGTGGTCAGCCCGTGCCTCGGCCTGACCAACGGATTGGCCGAATACGTCAGTTGCTTTGGATCGGGCACCGTTCGCGATGACATTGCGGCAAAGTCCGGCAATCGCTTCGCTGTCGAGAGCTGCCACATCAAAATCCAAGACAGTGATTTGACGGCTCATATCTGGCGATTCCTGTATGATGTTGCTCGCCAATACCGCGAAAGCTTCGATGTCTACGGCACCAAGAAGAGCTTTGAATGGACGCTGGTGGAAAAGGAACCGCATGTGATTCATACGGCCAAGAAACCGGAGCCCGAGATTCCCGAGAAGGTGGAAGTGCCTGACTTCGCCCATCTGTTGCCCGAACCGATCCGCCGTTTTACGTTGCCGCAAGAGATCCATGACGCCGAACATTTGTCCTTCGTCCAAGGTGGCGGTCACGGTGGATCGCATCCTCATCTGGTGCATGAGTTTGTCAGCGCGGTGCGCGGTGACCGCAGCCCTCGGCCCGACGCGGTCACCAGCGCCAACTGGACCTGCGTCGGTATTTGCGCTCATGAATCCGCGATCAAGGGCGGCGAGATCGTGCGGCTTCCTGAATTCACACTCCAGCGATAGCGATGCTGGCTGTCAACCCATCCCGAAGGGACGTTCGATTGATAACTTGCGGAACTGCCTTGCCGACACCGAGCGGGATGACTCGATCTGCGTGTCACAATGTTGCTTGCGAATGGACTGAATGGATCTTGGACTTTGTGGAATGCTCTTACGCCCGCTGGCGTTGTATTCCAGAGCCTAGGGTCGCGCCGCGGTGAAGTGGCCCCCAGGGTGCGCCGCTGCGCGTCGACCCCGGGCTGTGGAGTCTAACCGCTTCGCGGTAAATAGAGTTCCGAAACTGATTTACCGAACGTCCCTTGCCGCGTCGCGCCCCTGGGCTGTGGGGTAGATCGCTCGTTGCCATTAGGGAAGGATGTCCGTTTTGCGGCGGGGGCGACTGCGGAGTGCGTTGGCAGCGGGATCGTCGAAAGATTCGGATGTCGGATCCCACTTCAGCGGACGGCCGACTTCCATCGCGATGCTGCCCATGTGCATCACCGTGCTGAGCCGGTGCAGGGCTTCGGCGGTGTAAGTCGGTGGCTGTCTCGTCTTGATGGAATCGAGAAAATTGCGATGTTCTGAGGCGGGCTGTGGCCACAGTTTGTTGGTCGCTGAATCGTAGGTACGTTGGAGTAGCTTCGGATCACTTGCCTTCAATTCGCCTCGCCACCCCTGGTTGCCGATCCATCCATCGGAGCCTTCGAAGCGAATCGATGGTTGCGAGGAACCGACTTCCATCGTGACTCCATTCTGGTACGTGTAATGGAGCTCGTAAGTTTGAGGCACCGAGTTGATCGCATTCGGCGGAATCGTCCCTTTGCCGGACACGGCAACGGGGGTCGTGTTTTCCGAGAAATTAGCGACTTGGGCCGTGTCGATCAAATGGGCTCCCCAATCGGTCAACGATCCACCCGAAAAATCGCGAACCTGTCGCCACACTTGGGCTTCCGTCAAGGTTGGTGTGTAGGGCCGATAGGGTGCGGGGCCGAGCCACATTTCATAATCGAATCCCTCCGGGACCGGCACGGGATTCTCCTCAGGAAAGACAGGCTTGACTGGCAAACCCACGCGAATCTGCTGCAGCTGGCCGATGCCCCCATTGCGGACCACTTCCGCCAAGCGGTGGTAATGCATTACCGAGCGATCTTCGAGTCCCGTTGCAAAAACACGGTCATGCTGGTCAACCGCTTTCGTCAATTCTCGACCTTCGGCAATCGTTAGCGTCGGCTTTTCGCAGAAGACATGCTTCCTTGCTGCCAAAGCCAACAGCGATAGCGGAACGTGCCAATGATCGGGAGTGGAGATCACGACCGCATCAATGTCGGGTCGCGCAAGGAGATCGCGGAAATCGGCAATCGCCTTGCAATCGGTCGTCCCATAGGCTTCGTTCACACCCGTTTGTGCTCTTTCGCGTTTTTCTCTCGACACGTCACACACCGCAACGACCCGGCAATCTGGCTCCTTCAAGAACGCGGCCAAGTTCCATCCGTATCCATGGATGCCAACGCCGATGCACCCGAGTGTGATCTGATTCGAAGGAGCCGTTTCCCCAAACAAACTCGCTGGCACGACAAGGGGAGCCGTACTCGCGGCGAGCATCGACTTGAGGACGTCGCGACGTGTGGGCGGAAGTGTAGCCTGGTTTGATTTCATTGCTGCTTTGCCGAGTAGGAGGGGGAACGAATCGAGCCTGGGATAGGAAATGTCGAGATCCATTGTAGTCGTTTCCGGAATCGCGTGTCACGGAGGAAGGGAAAGAACGCCTCGCAGCATTGGCCCCATGTCGGTAGAGGTTCATGCGAGAAAACGCGGCGATCTCTGGGAATGTGCTATATTGCGAACGATCCCTTTTTCCAATCCCTCGGTGGGCGAAATAGAATGTCCTTGGACGATTTTGAAACATTTGCAGATGAGCTATCGGAACTGTTCGATGCATCGGTAGAGATCGAACGATGTGTCCGCCGTGAGATGGGCGGCACGACGATCGCGATTGTGGACATCCGTGTCTCTCGAACCGCTCAGGGAACCGATTCGTCGCCAACGACCATTCGAACGAGGCAAACGGCCGTGGTGCTCAGCGAGCCGACCTTGGACCTACCCAAGTTTGATCTGTCGCCAGCCACGAGCGGTTTGATGGGAAAAATGGTTGGCTGGTTTGGGGACATCGGCTACTTGAAGTTCGATGATTCGCCTGACTTTATGTCCCATTATCGGCTTCATGCATGGTCCGAAGCCCCCACGCGGATTTTGTTTACTCCAGCCATTCGCGAACATTTTTCTCTCTCGCCTGGGTGGGGATTGCGGGGATCGGCCAATCGTTTGGTCGTGTTCCGGCCAAACCAATTGGTCGCCGAGGATCAACAGGATGAGTTTGTTCATGAAGCCTTGCTGATTCTTTCGCTGCTGCAAGAAGGCGAAGAGGAATTGGATCAACATCCCGAGGTCCGACGTGAAACGACTCCGGCCGATGTTGCAGCGACCGCGGATCGCATGACGGGTGTCGTCGGAGAGATGTATCGACGGCAGTTGCGTGCGATCCGTTGTACGACCGAAGAACTGGAAACTTGGCTTCAATCGGCGACACCTCGCAAGATCCCCGCCGGAATACGAACGCAAGTGATCGGCAATAACATGATCATGGTGATTATGGGATTTGTTTTTGGGTTGGTCGGACTCACCGCTGGCGGTTTGACGATTTTGTGGGCCAAGCATGATCAAGACAAGATGGTAGGAGCGTTGTTGTTGATTGTGTTCCTGGTGGCCGGTTGCTTGATGTCGTTTGTGACGCTCTATCATCGCCGGCGCAAAACGCGACTGCTGTGCGACGGCGAACTGATCCATGGCAACATTCTTCGCATCGACGAGCCCCCTGACCGAGGTTCGCAATCCTATCATGAGGTCCGGCTGGAGTATGTGATCGAGGGTGAGACACGGCAGCGAAATGAGAGCGTGATGGGGATCGTGGCCGAGCGGGCGAAGAAGATGCGGGCTGCGGGTGAAAAGGTGCGGATCTTGGTCGATCCCGAGGATCATCGACACATCGTTTGTGCTGACTTGCTGGTCATTTTTGATTGAGGTTGCAAGCCCACCTTCCACCGGTCGTTCAGGCAATACGTTCACGGGGGATGCCCAGGCACAGAGGACGCCGATACCGAATTTGGTCCGATTGCTTTGATTCCGCGCCCCGAAAAGGGTTATGCTGTGCCGGTAAGGCATCGATGACTCTTTCCGCAGGATCTTTACCGTGACGTACTTACTCTCGTTTCTTGCCGGCATCCTAATCTACGCGACGTTTCGCGTCTTGATCTCCGGTTTTTATGTGGTCCGCCCTGATCAAAGGGCCGTCTTGACATCCTTCGGTCGTGCCGAGCGGATGCCGGATGACGGCGCGGAGGGTGCCGGCACGTCGCCGCTTGAGCCAGATGAGAGTGAGCGATACCAGTACCCCAATGTGCGCGTGATTGGCCCAGGAGGACCGTACTTCAAGTGGCCTTGGCAACGAGTGCACAAAGCGAGTGTGTCCACTCAATCGGTCGATCTGGTTTGGGATCCCACCGTCAACCAGAGCACCATCGAAGCGGTAACGAAGGACAATTTGACCACCGGCGTCAACGGTCAACTTCGGTTCCGTGTCTCGGAGAACAACTTGTACGCGTATTTCTTTGGGGTCGAGAGTCCACTGGAACACGTCATGGGGTACTTCATTTCAATCTTACGAGAACGGATTGCGACCTTCGTCGATCCCAAAGGCCACGAACTTTTGGACAAAACGGATCTGCCGGAAGCATCAAGTGAAAGTGCGATTGAGTTGTCCGAGGGCGTCTCGATCAACGATCTTCGCAAGAACTTGCCCACACTGAACACCTACATGGAGCAGCAGTGCCGTTCGACACCAGGACGCTATGGAGTGGAACTCGATGCAGCGCTGATCACGACGATTGATCCTCCACCGGAAGTGGATCGAGCGCTTTCGGCCATCAATAGCACTCGGAATCAAGTCGCAGCTGACATCAGCACCGCGCACGCCGATTCGGAGCAGCAAATCACGATGAGCAAACGCGCGGTCGAGATTGCCAACAACAATGCGCAAGCGGAAGTCGCTCCGCTGCGAGAGCTTGCTGTGACGTTGACTGCGATCAAAACCGAAGGCGGTTCCGATGCGTTGTCCGCTTACCTACGAAACATGCGAATCCCCCTGCTGAAGCAAGCGAAACGAGTGGTTCGGACTTCATAAATTCCGCGCCATGTTTGAAGCCGTCGCCTCCCGACCCGCATTTCCTCCTCCGAAACCTGAATGACCATGATTCCTTTGTATATGATCTCTGTCGTGATGGGCCTTCTTTGTATTCCCATTCTGCTCGCTCTTGCCAAGGGCTTCGGACTCTACACCGTCGTTGACGAGCGACAATCCCGCGTCTTCACGCTATTCGGAAAAGTGCTCGGGACGATTGACGAGCCGGGCTTGCATTTTCCTCTGGCACTTTTTGGGCCGCGTGCACTGCTGATGCCGTTGTTTGGTCGCCAACAAGTGGTCAGCCAAGCGATGCGTCAGCACTATTTGCGGGGTCAGATGGTCAATTCGGAAGAAGGCACACCGATGGGAGTCGGCATTTGGTACGAAATGCAAGTGAATGATCCGGTAGCCTATTTGTTCATGAACGCCAATCCCGAGGGTTCGTTACAGGCGAACGTTGCCAGTTCCACCATTTCGACGCTGAGCAACTTAGAAATGGATAAAATGCTCGAAGATCGTCACAGCTTGAGCCGCAGCGTTCGGCAATCGGTATCACCGCTGTCCGAAAAATGGGGCTATCGATTGGGATCCGTTTATATCCGAAAGGTTTACTTCACCGATGTGCAAATGGTCGTGAACATCACAGATAAAGTGGTCAAACGGTTGGTTCAGGTGACCAGCGCGATGAAGCAAGACGGCGAGAACCGCGTGGGTCTGATTCGCAGCGAAACGGCATACAAGGTTTCGCAAAAAATGGCGGAAGCGGCAGCCGCCAGACCCGATGTGGTAGGCCGAGCGCTGAACGAGATTTCCAAGCACGATCCCGAGATTTTAACGTCGGTGATGGAAGTGATGGAGACCGAACAGTTGCTTGCCTCCGGGGCTGCCATCGAAATGGTGCCCGAAGGGGCCGACATGATGATTCAGTTAAGTTAGAATCGGGCTCTTCATCAAGACTTGCTCCACCACGAATCGGAAGGCTTTCTGCATGCGTTTCCAACATGGGTTTCCTGTCGTTGCTCTCAGTCTCCTCCTGTTCGCGAGCGGCATGGTGCCCGCCAGGTGCCAAGACGCCGCAGTGGCAACGGTGGCAGATCAGCGTTTTCAAATGCCTGAATCGGACGACGGTTTGGCGGGCCAGGGTCCAATTCGCCGTTACGATTGGTTCAAGAACCTTTGGCAAAAGCGTCGCCAAGCCTTCGCTTCAAAAGCGGTCACGCAACAGGGTGGCGTGGTCTTTCTTGGCGACTCGATCACGCAAGGCTGGCAAGATGATTTCCGAGGCACGTTCGCGGATCTGAAACCCGCGAACCGCGGAATCAGTGGGGATACGACTCGCGGCATGCTGATTCGACTCCAGCAGGACGTGATCGAGCTGGATCCCCAATGCGTGGTGATCCTTGCCGGCACCAACGACCTCGAAGAAAACGCATCCCCCGAGACGATCGCTGGCAACATGCAGTTGATCGTTTCCGAGTTGCGAGCTGCGGACCCGCAGATGCCGATCGTGATGTGTTTGGTGTTTCCCAGTCATGAATCTAAAAAACGTCCCGCCGCGAAGATCAAGCAACTGAACGACTTGTACCGCGGCATCGCCAAAGCCGACGAGAACACGATCGTTGTTGATACGTGGACCTTGTTTGCCAATGATGATGGAGATGCGAAAGAGTCCGAGTTTCCCGATTTGCTTCATCCCAACGCGGTTGGCTATGCCAAATGGACCGCGGCGCTGACGCCTGTTTTTGCAACGCTCGGATGGATAGAAAACGAAGCCGATGCTTTTGAATTGGAACCTGGATTTGAGAGTCTGTTCAATGGAAAAGACCTAACCGGCTGGGGATACCGCCGGACATCCGAGGCGATGCGAAAGGCTGCGGCGCGTTGGCAGTCGCGAGATCCGAACGCTCCCGCATGGCCGGTGGTCAATGAAGCGGTTGGCTTTGATGGGAAGACGCAAACGCCCGATGGACGCTATGTCGCGATCAACGGTCGGCTTGTGGTGACGGCGCCCCGAGAAGGCCGCAAGATTCAACAGTTGTGGACGACGCGAGATTTTCCCGATAATTTCGAATTGCGGTTGGAGTTTCGTGCGATGCCAAACGCCGACAGTGGTGTTTTTGTTCGCGAGCCGCAACTTCAATGCCGTGACTACGTGCTCGCGGGGCCCTACAAGAAGCTGACTCAGTACAAGCCGCAGCAGTGGAACGAGTTGCGTGTGGTGGTCAACGATGGCGTTGCTCGATGCACGTGCAACGATGAGGTGATCGAGGAAGCGATGAAGGTACCTGAAACCGGGCCCATTGGATTGGAAGGTGACCGTGGACAAATGGAATATCGTCGTCTTCGTATCCGGACACTCGGCTCCACTCCGTAGCACTCCATCCACGATCGGAATGGCATGACAAGACCCTCTCGCATTTGTGTTGTTGGTTCGGCCAACGTTGATCTGACGTTTCGCACACCGCGGTTGCCGAAAGCGGGTGAAACCCTGGCAGGCCACTCGCTGCACGTCGGCATGGGAGGGAAGGGAGCCAACCAGGCCGTCGCAGCTGCAAGACTCGGCGCGGAGGTCGCCTTGGTGGCTTGTGTAGGCAACGACAGCTTCGGAGCCGATGCCATTGGCCATTATCAAAAGGAAGGAATCGACACTTCCTTTGTCCGGCAAGACACGAGTCGGCCGACTGGCACGGCCGCGATTGTCGTGGACGATGATGCAGAGAACTGCATCGTCATCGTCTCCGGTGCCAACGCTGAGTTGACGCCCGCGGATGTGAGGAGAGCGTCGGCTGTCATCCAGCAAGCCGACGCGGTTCTTTGTCAGCTCGAAACACCCCTCGATGCAACGCTCGAGACGTTTCGCTTGGCTCGTGCGGCGGGCAAGCTAACGATACTCACGCCAGCTCCGGTCGTAGAATTGCCGGATGAATTGCTTCGTCTTTGTGACCTTTGCGTGCCAAACAGGACGGAGATTGAATTTCTGGTTGGGGGCGCCCTGAATCGTCATGAAGATGCCCACGCAGCGGCGAAGTCGCTGATCTCTCGTGGCGTGAAGTCGGTTGCTCTCACGATGGGCGGTAGCGGCGCCTTCATCGCAGACGCAACCGGGACGACGCACATTCCGATTTGCAAGGTCGATGCGGTGGACACCACGGGGGCTGGCGATGCGTTTACCGCGGCCCTCGCCGTTTCCTTGGCCGAAGGATTGACTTTGCAGGATGCCTCGCGCCGAGCAAGTCTGGTCGCCGCACTCACGGTCACGCGGATCGGCACTCAGTCGTCCTTTCCAGACCGCGGCGAAGTCGACCAGCGGATGACTTCCGGACATGATTTCGCGTAGCCCGTAAGTCAGAGAGGACACGTTGTTTCACCACCCCAAGCAGCAGCTTGCTGGCAACCGAAAAAGGTGCGATAACTCGCTCGAGTGGGAGCACACAGCCGATGCACTGGTCGTGCAGTTTCCAAAGAAGAAGCCATGTGACTTTGCATAGGTGCTTTGCATCGCGCGGAAGTGACGCCCTGGAGTCGATCGCAATTCAATTGAGACGACCAACGACGGGGCGTCTGCCCTCGCGATACTCACCATCCCGGTCCGACCCACTCTTCGTTTGCTCGATGCGTGATATCTTGTTGTTGCTTCCAAGGTCCGTGACTGGACCGAAACTGACAACGGTATTCCCGCTGGCTGAGGATTGAAGTGTGATGGGATATTCGGTTTCGTTTCTAATCGTTGAACCATCACCCTCGATCACAATTGGGCGAAGGTTGGTGTCCAGCGGGCCTTCGGTTCGGTGGAAAACGATGTGGTGATCGTTCCCTAAAATGTCAGCGAGATTGTGGGGCCCCAGGGCATGGGGAGACGGCAGAATCGTTAGTTCGAGAGCCTGTCCTGACTTGCCCAATCGAAAGTCACTTAAGGGAGCGTAGGCGAAATTCCCGGTCGATCCGGTGACCATCCCGCCACTCGGCAGATTAAAGTTGGTGCTACCACAATCAATCGCCGTGGAGTTGATTACGGTGGCATGACGGGCCAAATACAACCGTATTCCGCCTCTCATTTTCTTGACCGTGCAATTCTCCACGGTGACACTTCCGCCGTCGGTGTAGACTCGGATTCCATCCTCGGATAGAGGAATCATCGTGTCCTTAGGGATGGGTGTGCCCCCATTTTCCTCCCTGGCCCCGTCTCTATTCGCATTCCTGTCTCGATTCTCATTCTCATACCGACTTCTGTTCCTACCGCGACGCCTCGTCGACTTACTGGAAGGAATTTTGTAATTCGATCTGGCTGGCAGATCCTTTGGATTGGTTTCCAGGTAGAGATCCTTGCTTGGACGCATGGCACCCTCTACGAGAGTGTTTTTTACAATCGTCTTGTCGGCTGGGCTTTGCATGTAGATTCCATGGCCAAAGGCTCTTTGCTGGATCTCGCAGCCATCAATGGTATTGCTTTCACCCTTCACCAGGATGCCACAGCGCTTATCCAAGCCGTATACATTGTCGCTACCAATGCCATACAGACTTCCGTAACCGTAGGGGAACGATCCTCGGATGGTCAGCTTTGTGTCAGCAACCCTGTTGTTATCGCCAGTAATCGCCAAAACCGCGCTGCCGCTCAGCCCCTTGGCCAGCGTCGACCGGTTTTGATTGTAAACGCTGAAATCCGTTACCTCTTCAAGACCGTTCTGGTAAGTGTCTTCGAAGGTGCCCCCTCGAAAAACATTGTTGTTGCCCGAAAGGATGATGTAGCTTCGGGGTGTCGTGCCGACGGGGACGGTTACATGTACATCCGACAAATCGATCGTGTTATTGGATCCCGAACAAGGGAAGTTCCTAAAACCATCGGGTAGGTCCGTTAGCGTGTAGCGACCCGGTTTCATAACAATCTCTTGATCGCTTTCTTGCACGGCCGCGCGCAACGCTGATAACGTAGACACCTCGATCGTGGATTGAGCATTCAGCGTCGGACAGAAAACGACAGCCAAAAGAACAACGCTCACTGACCAGAGTTTAACTGGACAGCGCCACTTTGTGAGCGGCAAGGCGCTAGCCGCCGGTTGTGCCCATGAAATACCGGCGGCTAACGCCTTGCCGCTCAGTCCGAGATTGATTCGAAAAATTGCGGTAATTCGTCCGCTAAGTGGCGCTGTCCTGTTAAGCAGCCGAGATCCAGATCGTCGTTTGGGTCTGTCCGGCCGGTCGGGACTTGGTTTGCGATTCACGGGGGGACCTTCGGCAACGGGTTTTTAACGTTGGTTGATGCGGACGGTGACGACTTGCTGCCGGGAATCGTATGGCAGTTGGACCGGTTGGTGATTGAGACGCGTGGACGCTGGATTATTTGGATCCGCACCCTCAGGGTAGGTGAACGCAAACAGATAGGCGTCCGTCTCCCAGCCGTTGGGCATCTCCAGATTGGCGTTGCGGTGGCGGATGCTGCCGTCGGCTTCCAGGTTCATGTAAATGTCTGTGGTCGTTCCGTTTTGCCGTACGCGGACACCGATGTGCTCGATGCCTCTCAAGCGTTCAATCTGCGGGAGGGCAACGCCATCGTTGACCGGCAGGATGGCGTGCAGCAGTACAAGCAGAGCAACAGTGAATCGGATTAAGATCGGCATGGTTGTGTTTTTTTCAGGGTCAGGAAAGGTTCCGATATCGTCCCAGGATTCGCATCACTTCCCGTTGTTGAAACGCAAAAGGTGTCATCCATTCAGGTTGCGTCCTCAGTTCAGACTGGCGCTGGCAGGTTCCAATGCGTGGACCCGAAAGTTCGTGTAGATATGGTGCGTGCCTACCATCCGGAATCCGAAATAGCCGTCCCGATAAACTGGAAAACGATCGAGATCGTAGATGGCCTCTCGCGTTACGGTCTTGTTTTCGCTGTCACGACCTTCGACCTGGACCCGGTCGCCACTTGCGATTTGGTAGATCAGTTTGCCATCCACGATGTATTGAATCACATCATCGTAGGCCACGAGTTGCACGGTCATCACCTTATCCGGAGTGATCAAGTATCCCGGTTTTTCATCCTTGTCGTTGAGCGCCAGATGTTCGGCTGGCTTGCCGTCCACTTCGCGCGGATATCGCCGCATCCGGGTCGTCAGGTTAGCGATCACCCCGCCACCCCCCGTGCTGGCGTAATAGCCGTGAATCTTGTCGTAGGTTGAGAACTTTCCCGTATAGCGATTCGAATCGAACAGACCCTGGTCACGGTCAACCGGATCGGTGGCCATCCAAAAATTATTGATGTCGCGTGGTTGAAGTCCCTCGATCGCTGGTTCCGGTGTTGGGCAAAGCACCTCGTACGTGATCGTCACGCGCGTGGGAAGCTTCTGCTTGAACCACACCGTGCATCCACGTCCCGGCAACAGGCAGTCAAGCGATTGTCCCCGTGCCACGACTTTGGCCGGCGCAAATCCCGAACGCTGTTGGATCTGGACCACCCAGTTGTCCAGGTTTTCAAAATCATCCTGAGCCAGCAGCGCCCCGACCTTGAACATGCCCGCTCCGTGACCGAGCACCACCGGCATTTTCCGAGTGACGACCGAATTCGCCGGAATCGGTAAGCCGTAGGACATCAGAGTGCCCCAAGACATATGTTGACCATGCCAGCCTTCAGGTCGTTCTTGGTCTGCCACCTTTCGACTATACGGCATTTCCAACCCCATTCGATTGTGATAGTGATGAACGATCCGTTCGTAGATGGGGCGGAAGCGTCCACGACCCATTCGAGAGAGGGTGGGATAATCGTATCGGCCCTCCACGCTGCGATAACGCTGGTAAGGAACCTCTTCCCCTAGGTTGTATTGGGCCGTGTATTCGAATCCCAGTGCGAGACGGTTGTCGGCGGCGCCGTACAAATCCACACCTTGCTTCCAAGCCATCTCGCAAGCGCAGGCGAGGAAGCCAATCCCCATCTGCACGTGCGCCTGATCTCGACCGCTCTCCTGGCATTCTCCGAACTCGTTGAAGTAGTTTTCGATGGCACCGTTCCCTTCGCCATGTCGGTAGTAATTCGCGGCGCGGTCGAACAACACGCGATCATCAAGGAAGATTCCCATGGCAATCATGGTTTGGATCATGGAGGCATCCCAGTTGCCATTGGCCGTGGGGTAGAAGTCTTCAATCACTGGATCGAAGACCTGACGAAGCATCCGCTCAAATCGTTTCTGATCCTCGTCCAGCCAATCTGTACTCGTATGCCGGATGAGTTCCGCCGCGTTACAGAACGCGACCCCATCCATGCCGACGAGCAGTTTTGCATCGTGACCGGTGACGGACTCGAGAGTCGTGGACCACGCGTTCAGAATTTCAATCGCCTTGATCGCATGGGCGTTGCGATTGGTGAGGCTCCATTGCAAAGCATGCGCGTAAGCTGCCGCAGCGTCGCTGGACAGATCCGAACTGCCAATGTCCGGATTGTTCCTGACCCCGCGCACAACTCGAGAGCGTGGGTTGGCCTGGTATTCGAGCGAAGCGACCTCGGAGGATTGCAATTGTTCCCAGGCGGATTTCCACGGCTGTTGGCCGGAAGCGATCTTCTGTTTGATGAACTCCAGCTCCTCACGACTGTGAAGCAGGCCGGGATGAACGAATGGCTTCGTCGTGGGCACCGATCCCGACCTCTCATCGGCAAGAGTCGAAGTCGCAGATTCAACGACGAAAAGGAGGAGAAGGAAGTATTTCATGGTTTGTATTCTAATCGGAGTTTCAACAGACGCGGTTGATCGGGATATCCCTTCCAATGTCGCATCGCAAGCAGAGCTTCCGTCCGTTTTGCCCAGGCTACGCAATCTAATCGTTTCGCGTCTAGCAGGCAAACTTTCGTCGCGAGAGTCATGCCTGCGAAAATCTCGTGGAGACACTTCCCCCGGATCGACGACGGTGTTGCTCCTCGTTTGCGGTCTTGCGCTACGTCGCCGCAAGGACCGCGGGATTCTTGGTCGTGCGGCTTGATTGCTGATTGCAGACGATTTGGCTGGAACTGCGTCAGCAAGTGCTGACGCATGAAAAACCGGATGGACATCACGCCAGGCAACTTCGACATTCTCTTTCCAAAGTGAAACGAAGCGAAGTGGGGCGGACGAGCGAATCTCAGTAGCACCACAATTGTCTATGTATCCGACCGTGGTGGTGGGCTCAATGGCCTCGCGTTGGCTGCGCTGTCGGGTTTTCAATGCAGAATGCGCTGCCGCTCGGAACGGGTCGGGAACATCTCGACAACAAACTCTCTTGAATTGTCGAAGGAAACGTTGCAGGTTGGGATCTAAGTGTTGGCGACGTCTCGAGTACTTCGGCGGGAGAACAACATGACAGAGTCCTCAAGCAAAACGAATCCCTACGAATCGTCCTCTACCGATGGTGTATCCGAACCCATTGATAAGCCACTGCCGATGTGGCTGGCAATGATTGAGGGTAGCGCGTGGGCGCTCGTTTCCGTCTTTCCGATCGTTGCGTTGATGGCGCTACTCTTTCGATTTCCAGTGATGTTTGCGGGACCCTCGTCTGGCCCGTCCGCTGTCGTCCCAGCTCTTTTTTCGGCTCTGTTCTATGGCGTGATCATGGGAGGCCTCGTCGCTGTCGCATTGGGTGGCGGGATGGCTGGCGTGGCGGCGTGCCTGATTTCACCCGATACGAAGCAGCGACATTGGATAACAGCGATTCTCGCACTGTTTTCAACCATCTTCCTATTATTTATTCTGGCGACACTCGACTGGTATGTTGGTCCTTGGTAGCGTGAACAGCTGCCAGTGTCATGACATGCTTGCGAACGACGATCAATGACTACTGAGTGACCGTCATCACGTAGCACAATGTCTGAAGGGTTGACTTGTCGTTGACCGACTTCGTCAATCCACTCACCAACATCGGCTTGCCGATTTCCATCATCAAGCTCGTTTCGATCGTATTTTTTACAACGGAAGGGTGAGAATCTGCCTGCTCGTCGCCTGCGATTTGAGACGACGAGTAATTCAATTCGACAAGCAACTGATTTTGTTTCGGTGTAATGGTTGCCGTCAGCAGGGTTCCTACACTCCGCGTTTCCATTTGACGAGCGGTGGAACCACGATTGGTGATGCTGCCGGTGGTAACCGAGACATCGCTTCCAAATTGCACCATGGTCCTGAAGCCGCTCACGACCGACAGATGGATCGTTTCGGTCGGTTTGTTTTCCGACGCCGTTAGCGACGCGATCAACTCCGCGGCGTTTTTCTGAGCGGAATCGATGGGGTGATCCAGCCGGTACACCGCTAATGTGATGACATAGTTCTCAGAAACCCCGGCCTCGGGAATGGTTGGCGGATCGGGGTAAGGATTCCGTGATTCTTGGGAAGATGCAGAGTGAGCAAACCAAACAACAAGAGCGATGCAGAGCGAAAAGCGTTTCATAGTTTCTCTCGGATGAATGTTCGTGACAGATCGTGCCCGATCACCGGCTACCCTTGATCATAATGCGTAGAGGGCTGAAATGGTATTGTCTCAGCCAACTTGCCCCATAATAGCGTTTCGAATCGACCCGCTGCTGCAAGAAAACACTCTGGGAATTGCCGACGACCGCGTAGGTCGATTTGCTCTCGGGGAACCTCTCCTTGTCTTCGGGTTCCTCGGTTCGCTGCCAACCTGCTGGTTTTTCTCCAAAACCCGGATGGTCAAGGGAATACTCAATCCGATGACCCTCGACGGTGCGAATCTCCAGGTCTTCGTCCTCGGCCGCCAATTCCTCCAGCGAACTTGGCCATCGCTTTTCTCGCCACTCAAACCTCTTGATGGCGACTGCTAACCGATTCGCTCGTCGAATATCCTCCAAGGCGCCAAGCTCATACGCCAAGGTTGCGTCCTCCAAAATCAACGAGTCCCCATTCCACCGCGTAAACGGAACATCAACCGAAAAAACACCCGTGAATGGCACTTTTGGCTGGCCCCGTTCCGCCTCGGAAAGGATACCGACACTCTTCACCAGATCCTCAGCATGGTGGATTCCATCATCGATTCGCGAGGCTTTTAGCAAACGACTCAGATACACCGAATCGACCGAAATCGTCCGGCGAGTGTCCACGAAATCATCCTCGATTCCATCGGCTTGTAGATCAAACGTTTGAGCGATGCGCTGAGTGATGTTTTCCGATCGATGCTTGTGACTCGCGTTCAGTCTCGCCGGGATATCAAGTGGTTGGAGTAGTTGATCGGACAGTTCAGCAAGTTGTGCGTCGGTCCAAAAGTCGCTGGAAAGCGTGCTTGAAAAGAGCGTGTAGAGTTTATCGTACTTTTGCAGTTGGTAACGCTGAGAGAATGAATTGACGTCGGTGATTTGGTTGAACGCTATCTTGCTCAACAGCACGAGTGCTCGTTTCGCTTGGTCGCTCTCGCGGTTGTAGTACGAATATTGAAAGTAGATCGTGAGAATGCCTTCCGTTTCACCGTCCAGCTGCAGCCAATGTTTGACGCCTCGTCCATTCAACGGATCCGCGTCTTCGTCCAAGAGTTCTTCGGCAATCTCGATAATCGGCTCTGCCTCATCGACGATCCGTTTGGCAAGTGGTGCTTCGGGCCATGGAGTTCCCGGTTCAAACAGGACCGTTTCAGAACGAATCAACGAGTTCAAGCCACAGTCGCGCGCTTGGTCGTAGATGACAAAGGTCATGAGACCTAGCTGGTCCACTTTTCGTTGAAAGCGACTTTCCTCGTCGGTGAGATCTTCCCGGTCAGGAAGCCATTGCTGGAACCATTGTTTTTGTTCTTGCATCGACGTAGCAATTGTTCGCCGTACCCGGGGCCATGCTCGATATTCGCGGGCAAAACCATAAGCGATCCCCGCGAGTAAGAGGGTGAGGGGACAGAGTGCGAGTGTCCACAGGCCGAATGATTTTGGTGTCATGATAGATTCCGTTGAGCCAAGTCTATTGGAATGTTTCTGTGGAGGGATTCAACTTTGCGCCCACCTGTTCCCAGCCAGCGAACCATTGGTCGCCTGGGAGTTGAGCGGTGTTGAAAGAGTACCAATCCGATTGTGCAGGATCCTCGATCCATTTTGGTAGAAGGAAAGCTGCTTGGTTGTTATGGTTCGAATCGGCCGGCCATCGTTGACGCAGGAGATCGACTTTTTCGGAAGCGGAAAGCTCTTGTCCTTGCTCAAGATACCTCAGTAAAACCCAGGCCAAGTGATCGATTCGAGCGTTGTGAGTCAACAAATGTTTTGTTCCTGAACGCCAGCTGGTGTTGGGATGGAAATTGGCGAGAGAGCCGTAGTGCTTGTCGTCATCATCCGTCTGATCGAATTGGTACCAGCATGCCACGACCGCACGACGACGCGACTCGTTTCGGGCTTCGCGATCCGAGACCAGGGCGACGTAGCGGTCCCAGGTGTCGTCACCGATTCTCGCTTGGGTGTCGGGTCGTTGTAGCTCAGCGATCAGTGCAATCTCTGCATAGTCGGCAGCCTCTTGAGATCTCAAATGGATACTGCGGCGAGCCGAATCAGCGATCAGGTACAAGAATTCGACCCTTCGTTGGTAGTCTTTCCGAGCCAACGGGTCGTCCGCATTGCGTTCTAAGCGATGGCGCGCCAAAACGAGATTTCCCACTGCATTTTGGACTTCATATCCTCCAATGCGAAGACCTTGAACGTTGGGCGAAGCCATCTCCTGACGAAGTTGATTGATTTGGTGCTGGACGTCAGCCCGTTTTTCGGCACGGGCGATTCGTTGCTCGATCGTGGGTTCGCCGAACTCATAGGGTTCTTCCGAAATCATCGTTCCGAGAAAGATGCCATCTGTCCGTGGTGATTCACCCATCCTACGGCCCTCTTCGCGGAACGCCACTTTTACATCCTTGGGCATGCGAGGCGAATTCCAGACGTACCAAGCAAGGTCGGCGATCGGAAGCATGATCACCAATCCCAAGATCGCAGCGTGAGTGCACCAGAATTGCCACCCGAACCGTCGATCCATCCAACGCCCCATCATCAAGAACGTGGCAAGGAACGGGGCGACGGAAAATGCGGCCATGCAGACAAACCGTGTTGAAATATCGACTCGGACGAACACCACGACCGTTAAGGCGATGCCGGCGATGATCGGCCCGCCAATCGCGCTGAGAACCGGGTTGCGAACAAGCTGCGCGAACCATTGTGCGTACCCATAGGCGAACGCTAAAAACCAAAACGCAAGCCACAAAGGCACATGCTCATCGACGTCCATGGAGTGGATGTAACGTGTTAGAACAAGCAAGTAAAAAAGGCAGGCACAGCAAACGAAGCCAAACGGCAAGAGTTGCCGAGTGATCCAGACTTTGGATGGTCCAATGCCCTGTTCTGAGAGAAAGCGAATGCGTTCTTGCAGATTGTCACCCTGGAAGACCAAGACCCCCATCCACGCCGTGGCGAGGAACAAGCTGAAGACGGCGAACGCCTCCCAGCCGCCATTGCGATGGTCAATCGTTGGCGCCAAACCCAAACTGATCACACCCACAACAAGGCTGGCTCCGAACAGGCTGAGATAGACCGATTTGTTTTGATGGAAGAATTGCCACAGCATTGCCGAGCTGGGGCGGAGCACGGATTGACTGGTTTGGATCGTTGTGTCGGTCGCAAGTTCGACGGAGGCATAGGGGTTTGCCGAGAGCCGCGTTTCTTCGGGAGCAAGTGATTGCCTGGCAAAGCGATTCATCAGCCAAATCGAGAACGCTAACGAACAGCCGACCACGATCAAGCATTGCCCGAGCGTCGCATCGTAGAGAGAACTGTTGTACGAAAGGAATGGGTTTTGTACATAGGCGATTGCAAACCGTAAGATTGCAGGAGCGATCGCTAACGGGATGAACATGACGAGTGCCGTCATCGAAGAACGGAATCGCCAAGCAGTCAGGAACCCAATCACGAGGAGGTAGAATGAATTGAGTATCCAGTAAACCAACCACATCGAGTGGATCGGGTTGGTCGCTCGGTCGTGAATGGGAAATAGACGCGTGCCCAGCGATTCGATTGCGTAGCAACCAAGCAGCGTGACCAACCAAAGTCCGGCCCAAAAAACCACCGCAGCGGAGAATTTGGTCGTGATCAGCCGCTTGTTGGCGAGCGGCAACGAGGAGAGCCAGCCCAGTGTTCGTGTTTCCTTTTCCTGACTGACCGACATCGCACCCGCGCCGACCGCATAGAGTGCGGGGATCGCAAGTAAGGGGTAGCCGGATGACATCAATTGGCCGTACCAACCTGCCGGTCGCATCTCAATCAAGGCAAAGCCGAGCAGACCAAGCAGCAAGACGGCGGTGACCAACGGAGCGAGTTGCCGGAACTCTTTGCGTAACAAGATGATGTTCATAGCGATAGTTCACTAACCTCCGCTGCGGGTGCTTGTGAATCCTGAGGTTGAGGTCGCAGCGCCGCGATTCCTCGGGTGCATGCGACAAACAACTCCTCTAAAGATGCTGCACGTGCCCGGACGCCGTTGACGCCTCTTCTTGCGGCGATCGCGTCTTGCATTTCACGCGTGAAGCCTCTGGCAATCATGCGACGTTGCCGGCCTTCCGTCTCTTCGCTGAGCACGATTGCTGGACTTGGCAGCGCCGGCAACGAAACCAGCGGATCATCCAAGTTGATCGTGACCTCACTGATCGAATCCTTTAGGTCCGCCAATTCACCACACAAGTGGAACTTGCCATCGTGCATAATGGCTACCGTATCGGCGACACGCTCGACTTCGGAGATTTGGTGGCTCGACAAAAACACGGTTCGTCCTGCGGAAGCGCGGTCGACCATACTTTCCAAAAACTCTCGACGGACAAGTGGGTCTAAGCCCGACGTGGGCTCATCAAGGATCAACAATTCCGGATCATGCGCCAATGCAAGTGACAACGCCACTTTCGCGCGTTGACCTCTGCTTAGCACTTTCATCTTACGGTTTTCGGGGATCTCATAACCGGTGACTAACTCGCGGTACCTCTCGACAAACCCGTGAGAATAAAACGACGCGGTGAACCAACCAATTTCACCAACCGTCATCCAGTCGTACATCGCCGGCGCATCGGACACGTAGCCGATTCGACGACGGATTTCGAGCGAATCGCGTATCGGATCCAGACCACACACGCGGACGCTGCCCGCAGTCGGTTTTAGGAACCCGGTCAGAATTCGAATCATCGTCGTCTTGCCAGCACCGTTTTCGCCCAACAAGGCAAACACGGATCCACTTCGGACGTTCATCTCCACGCCCTTAAGCACATCGCAACCCGGAAACCGCATCTCCAAACCACTGGCGGTGATCACTTCGTTTTGATTGTTCACTTATCGGCCTCAGAGTTAGTTGAAGGGTTATCGGAGACAGGTTGCTGGCTGATCGTGGTGACGTTACCGCTTAGCAATTTCAGTTGTTCAGCAACGATGTCGCTGATTTCGTCCGTCGTCAGTCCGCCGTGCAACGCCTCGCCAAGGACCATCGCAATCCGCTCGGCCATCAGCGAGAGCCGAAAGGAGCGGCACTGATCGGTCGCACCGTCACAGACCGCTAAGCCTCGGCCGCGAAGCGACTCCAGCACGCCATCGGCCTGCAATTGCAGGTAGGCCCTGGCAATCGTGTTGGGGTTGATTGCCAATTGGTGGCTGAGGACGCGAACACTGGGCAGGAGCTGGCCCGGTCGCAGCGTTTGTTCAGCGATGGCGAATTTGACTTGCCGAACAATTTGCTCGTAAATCGCTACCCCGCCAGAAGGGTCAATCGAGAAGAACATGGCAACTCCGTATCGAAGTGCTAATGTGATAGTGTACTAGCGTGATAGTACGAGAATATTCGGGGCCGTCAAGGTTGATTCTCAAAAAAATTCGCGGCCCGCGATCGCGGTTGAGAAGCATGAGAGCCAGAATCTCCGGCGAAACGGTATTTGCAAATTCAGGCCAACGAATAAACAAGGTTCCATTGCCAAGCCCACGATGCCAGCGTTCGGCGAAATGCCAATTGCCCCTTTTCATCGTTTCGCCCCTCTGTCCGCGACCACTTGGCGACGCACACCGTGCCTCGGATCAGAACGTTCGCGCGTTCTTTAAACTCGAGATCGCCAAATCGATCGGGATTTCGGTTCGCTGACGATCGAGAAATAGGCTGAGGTGCTTGTAGCCGCAGTCTTGAAGCAGGTTCAATCCGACGAGGTAGCCGTCACCGACTCGGCTGGGGAGATGAGCGTCGGCGCCGAGGGTGACAGGGATGCCTCGATGGGACATCTCACGCAACATCTCCGGAAACGGATTCATTTCCGCAACCGTCTTGTTGACGCCCGACGTATTGAGCTCCATCGCAGTGCCGGTGGCAGCAATCCGGTCAAGGGCACCGCAAATGTCACCCATGATCGCCGCAGGATTCCAGTCCTTCGGGGTCACGTTCTTGACAAAATCGGGATGCGAGATGGAATCAAACAGTTTGGTTTCTGCCGCTTTCGCGAGCAACCGGAAATAGTTTCGCTGGTATTCGAAAGGGTCGTCGGTTTGATAACGTTGGCGGTATTCTGCGATCTGAGGGTGGATGGAGCCCAGCACGAAGTGGAACGGCGCCGAATCGAGTTGCTGTTGGAGGTAATCTTCGTAGCCTTCGAAGTAGTCGGCTTCGATTCCCAGCCGTACGTCGATCCGTCCCGCCCACTCGTTTCGGGCGCCCTCGATCATCGCAACGTATTCGCCGAATTGGTCCTCGCGCATCCTCACATGGCTAGAGAAACCGTCGGGCATCGGATTGTGACAGGTGACAATCAATCCCTTCAGCCCTCGTTGCCAAGCCACCGCAGCGTATTCGGTGGGCAGGCCGTCGGCATGCATGCAAAGCGGGGTGTGGCAGTGGGATTCGTAGAGAATTCGGTCGGACACGCTCGGTTGGTTTCCAATACGGGTGGTCGAAATCAAAGAATTGGGACAGACTCTCGAGGAACCATACTTGTCGACCCCCGAAACTGACAAGGTGTTACCGGTCGGAGCTTCGAGTGAGCGTTCGCTCGGCTGGTGCCCGATGGCAGCAACCTCGCACGCTGCCTGCGTTTACGGTGACCGTTCTGTTCCCTTCAACATTGTCTGTGGCTCATGAATTTGGTGGAAACACCCACAATCGCATCGTTCGATAAAAAATTACCGATGCTGGTAACCGGTATCGCAGGGGTACCTGGCTACAATGCCTTTCACTATTTTCGTGAACGTTACGGGGACCAGGTTTTTGGGATGCGGCAAACCAAGATGTGGCCGCTTACTGGTGACGGCGTGATCGCGTGTGACGCGGAGGATCGTGAGGCGGTTGCTCGGCTTTGGAGCCAATATCAGTTCCGCACGCTGTTGAGTTTTGGCGGATGTTGTCGGCTGAAATCATGCGAGATGGACCCTGCTCTGGCGCACCGCGTGAACGTGACGGGAGCCGAAAACTTGATTGCCGAGGCGACTCGGCATGATGCGCAAGTCTTGCACCTTTCGGTCGACTTGGTGTTTGCGGGCCGTGACGGCGGTGACTACTGCGAAGAGGATCCACCCGATCCGGTCACGGTGTATGGTGCCAAGATGGTCGAGGCGGAACGGGTGGTTCTTGAACGTCGGCCGGATGCGTGTGTGTTGCGTATTTCGTTGCCGATGGGAATCAGCTTCAACGCCCACGCAGGCGCCATCGATTGGATCGCCTCACGATTCAAACAGGACAAGCCCGCAACCTTGTTTTTCGACGAGCATCGCACCCCCACCTATACCGATTGCATGAACGAGCTTTACGCAAAGTTGATGGAGGATCCGATCAGCGGCTTGTACCATGCGGGAGGACCTCGAAAGCTGACGCTGTTTCAAATAGGACAGATCGTCAACCGCGTGGGCGGCTATGATCCCCATCTGCTGCAAGGCTGCCCTCGGATCGACGCGGGACCGATGCCACCGCGAGCCGGAGATGTTGCGATGAACTCATCTAAGCTGCAGGCGGCGATCGGAATCGATCCCTTTGATCCGTGGCCACTTAGCGACCGCTTGATTCCGGAAAGCGTCGACTGGCATTTTGATCGGTCGGACGACGAGCTGGGTAGTGAGCAGCTCATTCATCAGCTGCTGTATCAAAATCCCGGCAATCCTGGGTTGGTACCGCCGAATCGGGATCAGTTGTGGGGCGACCGCCGGTTTCACTGATTCAAGCCCTCGTCTTTTCCTCGACGTAGCGGATCAGATGAATGACATTTTCTGGCCGAGTCTCGTACGGTAACGATCCGGTTCCGAGGCAGACATTCGGCCGATCGGCTGCGATCGCAAGCACCCGATCGGCTTCGGTCTCGATCTCCTTGTGCGTCCCCGAGGCGATGATTCGCAAATCCATGTTGATCCGAACTCGCACATCCAGACGTTCAGCAACTTTATTCATGAAGGCGATTTGATCGGTCTCAAACGGAGCGATCAAGTATCCGCTGCCGGTTTCGAGCATCGACTCGACAATCGGCTCGGTGTTCCCACCGATGATACAAGAAACGGGATGACCGACGACGTCACCAATCCGATGCATCAGTTTCGTCAATGCGGGCAATTCGATCTGTCGAAAGGCTTTTGGCGACAGCATCGGCGGACAGGCAGCGGATTCAAAAAACGCGACGTCCAATCCCGCATGCTTGATCGCTTGGGCAAACCGAACCTGCCCCTCTACCAAATGCATCATCGCGCGGGCGACGGTCTCGGGTTCCAACGCGGCATCGAGGAGTAACGTATTGAAACCGACCAAATTGCTGGCGATGGAAAATGGGCCGCTGACGGGAACGCGGATGTCGGCATTCGGAAAACGCTGGGCCAAGCGCCGTGCCACTTCGATCTGCATCGGAATCCGTCCATCGCGTGTTGCATCGAGCGGTGGAAGATCCGACAGATCAGCGGTGCTACGGACAGGGTGGTGACTGACACCGGGGATTCCGTTTCCCGACGGCTTTTCGATCACAGCCCCATAGGCTTCCGTTTCAAGGTTATAGATGTCGATGCCGGGCATGATCGGCGTGTGGTGGTAATACTCGTACGCGGCGGCATGGGCTTCGTACATCAAGTCTCCGTCACGCGAAACTTCCCAAGGCGAGCGGCCAAGGAATTGGGCAGCGTGTTCGTAAACCGAGGGTGAGACATCCATCAGGTTGACGCTCCTTGATCGCGGCAGCTTGTTTCTTCCGGTAGCGTGTCTTCGGGCAGCGGTTTCCCCTTGGTCTCGGGTGCCCAAAGCAGTGCCACGGCACCCACCAAATAGATGCTAGCCATGAGTGCCGCAGCGGTACGAAACGACATCATCGTGCTCATCCATCCAAGCAAGATCGGTGCGGGCGCGGCCAGGTAGCGAACCGTGTTGTAGCAAAACCCAACACCCAGTCCGCGAAGTCGGGTCGGAAACAATTCAGGGAAGTAGATCGAATAGCCGGCGAAGAGAGAAAATTGAGCAAAGCCCATCATCGGCAGCATCCAGTACGCATCGGCAGCGGAATTCAAGTTGTTAAAAACATAGACGGTCGTGAAGAAACTCAACAGGAACGCACCCAAGAACGCCAAACGCCGGCTCAGAAACGATGCGACAAAGGTAAACGTCATCATGCCGAAAAAGGCGCCAACATCTTGACTTGCCGTCCCCCAGGCGCGGACCTTGTCGATGTGGGATTGCGGTTCCCCTTTGAGTGCCGTCGAAATCAGCTCGGGTGAGAAGAAACCGATGCCCCACAACCCCACCATGCCTGCCACGCCAAGCATCAAGCCGACGATCGTGTTGCGTCGCCATCGGGCATCTCGGAATAGAGTGATGGGCGAACCCACAGATGCAGCGGAGGGGCTATGCCGTGTGGCCGCTCGCATTGCAAGCCAAGCGTCCGGTTCCCGTAAGAAAAAGATGATCGGAACCACCAACAAGGAGGGAAGGATGCCGACAAAGAATAGCACTCGCCATCCCGCCAATCCAAAATACGAGGCTTCCGCGCCCGGTTGAATCCATAAACTGATCAGCGAGCCTCCCATGTTGCCGAACGCGGCAAGCACTTGTAACGCTCCGAGTGCGAGAGGCCGGAACGATCCCGGCACCGATTCAGCCACCAAGGTCGTTGCTGCTCCAAACAGTCCGCCGATTCCGAGTCCGACCAGAAATCGATAGGCGACAAAATCGACCCAGGAAACGGCGATGCCGGATAAGCCTGTGAAGATCGAGTAGATGAGCAGCGTGGCCACCATCGTCTTGATACGCCCCAATCGGTCGCTCATCATGCCAAACACAATCCCGCCGGTGGCCCAGCCCAGGATCAACGCCGTGGTGGCATACCCCAAATAGGTCTTGATGATGGCGGGGTCGGAGACCTGGTCCGAGAGCAAGTCGGTCAGGGCGGATTCGCGTGCCAGAACAAACAGCCGGGCATCCATGCAGTCAAAGCCCCAGGCGGCAGCGGCAATCAGAACAACGATCCAGTGATAGGTCGTCACTCCTTCGAAGACGCTTGACCGCTTCTCGTTCTCGATCATTCAGTTGCTTTCGTGTGGGTGTGGCGAAGGCCCGATTGTAGGGCAAATGCACCGCCTGCTGAACTCGTTCGTGTCGGTTTGCTTGATCCATCTTGAAAACGAAGGGCCGACATGCAAACGACGGGCGAGGTCGATGGGTGAATCGTCGGGCTGGATTCCCAAGGTCGCATCCGAGTTCCGGGTTCTTTCTCTATACCCATCGCGGAGGGGCGTAGTTACAATGAGGACTCATGATGGTGGCTTGTCATTTCAGGTAACGGGAACGTTGCCTGGGTGGTCAAGTCACGGTCATGCCTACCTGACGCAACTCCCTACCTATCGCATCCTCACCCACGCGGTTGAGGCACCTGCCCGATTGGAGTGATGCACATGATGTTCTGTTTGCGGATCGCTACAGCGTGTTTTGCGGTGATATTCTCGGTCTTCGTGTCGGGAGTTGCCAGCGCGGATCAACCCACGCGGTCACCCGGTCCATCCGCGATGGGTGTTTACCAGCGCTCGGAACCTGCCTTACCAACCGCTTTGATTGATCGAATGGTCGCAGCCAAATTGTCCCCGCTTGGAATCGAGCCCTCGCTTTGTTCGGACGCCGTCTTCATTCGCCGCGTCTATCTCGACGTGATCGGAACCTTGCCGACCGCTGCAGAGGTGAGGCAATTTGTCGCAAGGCCAAGCACGGCTCAAAAAAGGAGGGCGCTGATCGATGAATTGATGGAGCGCCCAGAGTTTGCGGATTACTGGGCGATGAAGTGGAGCGATGTGCTGCGTATCAAAGCTGAATTTCCAGTGAATCTTTGGCCGAATGCAGCGCAGGCCTACCATCATTGGGTGCGGTCCTCGATTGCAGCGAACATGCCCTACGATCAATTCGTTCGGCAATTGCTGACGCGTAGTGGCAGCAACTTTCGCGTCGCTCCGGTGAACTTCTATCGTGCGATGCAAAACAAAACACCGGAGGGGATCGCGAGCACCGTGGCACTGACGTTCATGGGAACACGCACCGACCGCTGGCCGACGGAGCGATTGCAGGGGATGGCCGTGTTCTTTTCTCAAGTCGGCTACAAACCCACCGCGGAATGGAAAGAAGAAATTGTCTTTTGGGACCCGCTCGACAGCAGTGGCCAGCCGGGAAACGTTGCTCCGGGAAGTCCTTTGCCAGGCAGCGATCCGGCATCTGACACCACAGCGGATGAAACCGCCAATCAGGAAACCCCATCGGACGCCGAAGTCAAACCGGGGAAGGGTGTGGCGGTCTTTCCCGATGGAAGTCGTGTGCAGCTTAGCGGCGACCAAGACCCACGCGAAGTGTTCGCCGATTGGTTGATCCAAGCCGAAAATCCATGGTTTGCGAAGAGTGCAGTGAATCGAGTTTGGGCTTGGTTGGTTGGGCGCGGGATCGTCCACGAACCCGATGACTTCCGCGACGACAATCCACCCAGCCATCCCCAGTTGTTGTCGTATCTGGAACAGGAATTTGTCCACAGCGGCTACGATTTGAAGCACCTGATTCGATTGATCCTTGCTTCGAATACGTACCAGTTCTCATCGCTGCGGCAAGGGGAAGCGGAGGACGCCGAGGTACTGTTTGCCAGTTACCCGCTTCGTCGGCTGGACGCCGAAGTGCTGATTGACGCAATCAACCAGATCACGGGAACTTCGGATCTTTATACGAGTGCGATCCCCGAGCCGTTCACCTATATCCCTCGTGATCAGCCAGCGATCGCTATCGCGGATGGCAGCATCACCAGCCCCTTCTTAGCGTTGTTCGGACGATCGGCTCGGGCAACGGGAATGGCAAGCGAGCGAAACAACAAACCGGTACCTGCCCAGTGGCTTCACATGCTGAATTCGAGCCACATCCAAGAGAAACTGGAAAAAGGAACGAAGCTGCGAGCCATCGTTGACTCCAAGCGAAAACCCGAAGAGAAGATCGAAGAACTTTACTTGACGATTCTGTCTCGGTATCCCACCGAGCAGGAACTCGAAACGGTGAAGGCCTACCCGCGTTCCCCACGCAAGCCCATTCGTAATGATTGGATCGACCTCAGTTGGGCATTGATCAATAGCACCGAGTTTCTTTATCGACATTAACCGGAAGCAGACCATGAACGAAAACGCCAAATCGAAGCAAGACCATCAACTGAGCCGCCGACAAACGCTTTGCCGCGGGGTGGTCGGGGCGAGTGGAGCTCTGTTGGCCGAGGGTGTGTTGCCCAAGGTCCTGCAGGCGGCAGGGAAGCAAAAAGAAAATGGCCAACCCAAGATCGAGGCCAAGGCCAAATCGGTAATCCAGGTCTTTTTGTGGGGAGGAATGTCCCATAACGATACCTGGGACCCGAAACCGGATGCGGGGCGTGATTACACCGGTGAATTCAGCGGCGTGATCTCCACCAACGTGCCCGGTATTCAATTGGGAGAATTGTTCCCTGCGCTCTCGAAGCAAGCGGACAAGTACGCGCTGATTCGCAGCATGACCCATGGCAACAACGGTCACGAAACGGCTGCCTACTTGATGCAGACGGGGCATCAGCCTGGTGAAAGATTGGCTTATCCAAGCATCGGTGCGGTTTTTTCACTGTTCAAAGGCCCTCAGTACAACGGGATCATTCCGCCCTACGTTGTCTTGACGAAACCACAGGGTCGTTTTTCCGAGGAGGGATTCTTGGGACCCAAATACAAACCCTTTGCGACCGGAGGCGATCCCAATGCATCAAGGTTTGCGGTGGAAGGCGTTGTCGCAAGGAGCATCACCGACGAGCGTCAACAAGCCCGCCGAGAACTGCTTAGCAAGATGGATACGATGGGCGGATTGATGCAGGATAGCGACTCGATCGCCGAAGCCCTGCAAGCGAAACAGAAAGCCTATGAGTTGATTCTGGGTCAGGGCAAGGAAGTGTTTGATCTGTCCAAGGAAGAAGGTGCGTTGCGAGATCGTTATGGGCGCCACACCTTTGGTCAAGAATGCTTGGTCGCTCGCCGCATGGTCGAGGTTGGGGTTCCCTACATCGTGATCAATTATCCGGGTGGCTGGGACACGCACAAGAACCACTTCCAGACCATGCGCAGACAAGCTCCTCAGTTGGACCAGGGGTTGGCAGCCCTGTTAGAGGACTTAAGCAATCGTGGGTTATTGGAGAGTACCATCGTTTGGTGCAGTGGCGAATTTGGTCGCGGACCCAAAGTCGATTGGCAACCGCCGTGGAACGGTGGACGAAACCACTTTGGAAAGGTGTTCTCGGTCCTGGTGGCTGGCGGCGGATTCCAAGGCGGCAAGGTCGTCGGGGCATCGGACGCCAAGGGTGAGAATGTCAAGGATCGACCCGTTTATCCTGTCGATTTGCTCGGCAGTATCTATTCGCTGGCGGGAATCGATCCGACTGCACGTTTGCCCCATCCGCTTGGGCTTGAGGCGCGCGTGTTGCCCGAGTCAACGGATTCGGCGGCGTCAGGTGGCATCTTAACTGAGATTATGTAGGCATCCAAAAGGACTCACTCATGAACGTTTTTAAGCGATTCTGTTGCGCGGGGGTCATTGCACTGCTCGGCAGCGCTGGTCTGAGCGGATTGCCCGCGCTGGCCCAGTCCGGAGCCTACATTGGTTATGCCTATCCCGCCGGGGGGCAACAAGGGACTTCGTTTGAGGTCAAACTCGGTGGTCAACGACTCGACGGCGTCCACCAAGTCCTCGTGACGGGGTCGGGAGTGACCGCGAAGATCAACCGATTTTTTCGGACGATCAGCAATCAAGAATTGGTGCTGCTGCGCGAGCAGTTGAAGGAATTGAAACAGCGAGCGAAACTGGCGAACCGAAGGACATTGAGCGGCGGAATCAGCAAGACGGAACAGACCATTCTCGACAACATCGAAACGCGTATGGCCGAATATTGCAATCGGCCTGCATCGGCTTCCATTGCGTCGTTGGTTTATCTGCAGGTGACGGTTGCAGCCGATGCAGAACCGGGGCCGAGAGAAATTCGGTTGGTCGGTTCGCGGGGCATTTCCAATCCGTTGGTGTTTCATGTTGGCCAACTTCCCGAACAGACTCGGACACCGATGCGAATCAGTACCCTTCAGGTGCTCGGAAAAGAGGAGTTGTCGCTGCGTTCGCGTCCCGAGCAGGAAGTGGAAGCGGAGATTGAGCTTCCCTGCACCGTGAATGGGCAAATTGCATCGGGTGAGGTGAATTGGTATCGCTTTCAGGCACGGAAAGGGCAGCGTTTGGTTTTGTCATGTGCGGGACGAGAGTTGATTCCCTATATCGCCGATGCGGTACCCGGTTGGTTTCAGCCTGTCTTGGCTGTCGAAGATGCCAACGGAAATCAGGTTGGCTACAACGATGACTTTCGCTTTCATCCCGATCCGGCTTTGCTCTTCGAAGTCCCCGAGGATGGAGAGTACCGATTTTGCATCCACGATGCGATCTATCGTGGTCGAGAAGACTTTGTTTATCGCGTGACGATTGGGGAAGTGCCCTATTTGACGAGCCTTTTTCCGCTTGGCGGAACGGCGAACGACGTATCGAGCGTCGAGATGAACGGATGGAATCTCGATTCGGCGTCGCTGAAGATCGTCGACCGGCAAACCGGTGCCTTGGCTGCGATTCGTGGCGGGATCGTTTCGAATCGGATGCCCTATGACCTTGTCAATCGATCCGAGTCTCAGCGCAGGGAACGCCACGAACGCGAACCCAACAACCACCAACTCGAAGCCGAACCCTTGGAGTTGCCCGTGATCCTCAATGGCCGCATCGATGCGCCGAACGACAACGATGTGTTCTCGGTTCAAGCTCAAGCGGGCGACAAACTTGTTGCGGAGGTCGTCGCCCGTCGACTTGGCACGCCTCTCGATTCCGTGCTCAAAGTCACCGATGAGTCGGGAACGCTGCTCGCAATGAACGACGATCATCATGACGTGGGATCAGGACGAAATACTCACCATGCAGATGCCTTTCTGGTGGCGGAGATCCCCGCGGACGGACGCTACTTTGTGCATCTTGGGGACACCACCTGCAGCGGTGGGGAAGCCTATGCCTATCGGTTGCGACTCCATCCTCAGCAACCCGACTTTGAGCTGCGGACCGAGCCTTCGGGTGCAGCATTTCGCAGCAAGGGCGGCTTTTCGATCAATGTCTATGCGATACGAAAAGAGGGCTACGATGGCGAGATCAGGGTCCGGTTGGACGATTCAACGAAAGGCTTCATGTCATCGACCGCCGTGCTGAAACCGGGAAAGGATACGGCGAAGTTATGGTTAAAGACGACGCTGAAAACGACCGTCGAGCCGGTGACACTTTCGGTCCAGGGCGTGGCAATGATTGACGGAAACCGAGTCGTGCGTAGCGCGGTACCGTCCGACGATCGGATGCAAGCCTTCTTGTGGAGACACTTGGTTCCGGCACAAGACTTCGTCGCCGTCGTCTTCAATCCCGCTGCGCAAATGACAATGCAACGTGCCGATCCGTCGCCCCGCGCCGTTGCAGCGGCCACGACCAAGCCCGCGGCTCAAGCGGTAACCTTTAATAAGAAACAAGTCGCGGGACGACTACGTCAACTAAAACTGCTCTATGACGAGTGGCTTCTGACCGAACCGTTTTACGCGGCGAAGGTTGCCGAGTGCGAGTCGATCCAATAGCCGAATCGCATAAGAAAACGGTCGTCGCAGAAGAGTTGCGACGACCGTTTCGATGGAAATCAAAGCGGCACCCGTTGCTCTACTCCGTTTTTGGCTCAGTTTTCTTGAACGCCTTGGCGAACGCTTTGTCGCTAAAGACGATCTCTAACTTCTTGTCGTCCTCAGCCGAATCGACCTTGCCTTTGCAACCGTTGCAGCAGAAGGACACGCTCACTCCAGCGACCTTGGTCGCGGTTTCGGGGTTCAGTGCATTGCCGCTAATGGGGCAAGCGTTTTGCGTGTACTGCTTGGTGGCCACCAATTGATGATTGGCTTTGGTCGTATACTTTTCGGTGTCTTTGCTGAACTTTCCAACACAGCCACCGCAGCAGAAGTAGACTTTGCCATCTTTGTACTCCGCGGACTTCTCCGCGTTGGCGGCCTTGGGCGCAACGACACACTTGATGTCGGCCAGTTTCACTTCCTGCGTTTCGGCAGCGAATACCGTAACGCCGGCGATCAAGGCAACCGACAAAACGGCTGCGATTTTCTTTAGTAACATCTTTAGCTCTCCACAAGAAAAGGGGTTAGGTGTTCGGAACACGTCGTTCAAGCATAGGAGAAGGGGCGATGAAAAGTCAAGCTTGTTGGGGGCAACCGAATGGCCATAAAGAGTGGCTGTATTAGCACGAGTGTGACAAATCCGCACATTTGTTTGCTGGAAACCGCCCCTTTGGGGTCGAGCCATGCAGTGAATCACGGTTTCTTGGCTAGGGCAGTTCCAGGCTTTTGCTGCCGCGTATCCGGTGCCTTTCCCCACCGGCAGAGTGCTACCGTCCCTACCGTGCAATTCCTTACGCCAACGGCGTTGCAATCCAAAGCCAAGGGTCGCGAAGCGGCGAAGCCGCATTGCGCACCCTGGGTCACCGACCGCGTCAGGCAGCATACCTCGAAGAGGTTTTACAATGAACGGCATCGATCCCCAACATGACGCCCATTGGCGCTGGCCTGCTTGTACAACGCCGGCGGCGTAGGAAGACGATTTTCGACACCGTGAACCCAGGGTGCGCCGCTTCGCGTCGACCCTGGGCTTTGGAGTCAAACCGCTTTGCGGTAACCGATGAATCGCCAACGTCGGATCCGTCGAACTGCGAAGGCGCCAGCGACCAATCCGGTAACGTAGCGACAAGGCACGCCAACGGATCGGAGCAACACCACCGCGCCGCTAGCGAAGTACTCGCAATGAGCCGGCGGGCGATCGAGCAGGAAGTAGGCAATCGGATCTCGCTGTGCGGGAACTTCAATGCCAAATTGGTATTCGTAGTTGTCGAGAAAGAAATTCTCAACGGCAAGGATCTTGTCGCCTGTCGTCACCGACTTGCCGATAACCCTGGCTGCCAATTCGCCAATGCGAGGATCCAGGTCGTGCGGCAAAGCAATCAATCTCGCCCAGTCTTCGCTCGTCATCGCATCTGCCTGTTGTGACAAATCCTCGTCCGAGTCGATCGTCAGAAGCAGCCATTTGTGTTTGGGAGAAAAAGACGGACTTGCCTTTCCATCTACGCTGCGGCAAGAAAAAAAGAAACCGATCGACAACAAGACCAACGCCAGCGAAATCAGTTGATAGATCAATCGTCCCTGAGCGCCAACGCGGACGTCACCTGCGAAGACAACCGCCGTGATGGCCAAGATCGGCAAGCGTTGTGAGGCCTGCGGCGTCAGCAGCCGAGTCTTGTAGATCGTTGCGAAAATCGCAGCTGCAACGACGACGGTTGAGAACAGTGGCGTACGGAAAAAATAAGCTCATCCGACGGAAGCGTGCGGAACCCAGACTCGAGGTTTTTTGGAGGTATGGCTCCGGTGTCCAATGATCTCTTAGAAAAGAGTCCCCGACGGACGGTCGTCCGCCGGGAACCGGTAGCACCCTTGACGCACCGTCGACCGGGATATCCCTTGTCAAGTTGCACCTCTGCAGAGCTCGACTCCGTTTCTCCCGGCAACTGCACGATAACAAGTGAAAAATAGCTCCTGCCAGCAATGATGGGACACCGGAGAGATGCCTCGAAAACCTCCTGCGCACGCTTCCGCCGGATGAGCCAAAAAATAGGCAAGTGCCGCTGCTTGCAACACGACCAACAGACAACCGACGACCGTTGAGATGTTCGTCAACTCTTCCGCTAACGCCGGTGCGACCGTCTCGAAAGGTTTCTCTCGACACGCATCAACGGCGTCGACGATTTCCAAGACATTCTCGAAATGGGCGGTGTGTCGTCCTCGAGATCGGGAAAACCTTCACGGCCCGCTTTTCGCTTGGGTGAAACGAAGGTATCGAGGACCAACGCCACACGGCAGTAGTGCTCTTCTCGGTACTCACGAACAATCGGACGCCCCAAACGGGCCCACGAACGGTAATCAATTCGGCGTGACGAATCACCGGCGACGTACTCGCGATTGCCAATGTACTCGGGGGATTCACCGATGTTGGAGGTGAGAGCAATTCCGCCGGGTTGGTAGCGAGCGCCGACCGGCAAATCAAGGTCGAGCAGTGGACGAAAGTGGGGCAACACCATCAGCGCCTGCTGGTCAGATTGCCAGCGACCGTCGCGAAGTAAGTGAAACGCAAAGGTGGAATAGGCGCGAGGCCGGGGCAACGTGTAAATCCCGCGACGAAACGCCCTCATGCGTACCGTCGTCTCCAACGACGCATTGGGTAACAATTCCCTCAGTATCGTTTCGGGTTCGAGTGACTCAAAGCTCTTCGGCAGGCGGAAAAACCCGAGCGCGACGTCGTAGGCGGTCCAGCGGCCTTGATTCGTGATCGTCAAACGACCCGAGAAGGAATCGCTGGCAGCAAATCGGGTGTGAACTGGACACGATGAAACTGAACGTCGATTGCTTTGGCGACCGCCTTGGCCAACGTCGTCTTTCCCACACCCGGAACATCTTGCATCAACACGGATCCGTTGGACAACAGCGAGATCACCAGGACCTCAATGCAATCTCGATTGCCTCGAATGACGCCACAAAGCGCATCGGTCAGCGCGGTGATCTTGTCTTGTGCCTGCTGCATCTCTTTGGTTCCTCGTCCGGTTCCGGCTGGTCTTGTGGACAATACGAATGGGTTTGCGTCGCCCGCTTGGGGTGTGAATTATCCAATGTTTTCAAGCAACATTCTTAGGTAGCTCCGTGGTTCTGGGGAATCAAGTCCGAGCCGCGTGGCGAGCTGCTGAATCTGTGCTCGAGCCTTCTCAACCTCCGACTCGTTGCGGGCCATGCGCTCGATCTCAGCAAATTGGCCAAGTTGTTCCACTTCGTCAAGCACGATCACGAAACCGTCGAGTTCCCCTTTGGGCGGATCAAACGATTGCCGGATCTTCTTCACTTCGGCGACACGGTGAAAGCCCAGCAGTGTGAGCAGTTGCTCGGTCTTGTCGCCGCGATCATCACCCGGGCTGAGGATCCATTCGAGTTCACGGCGGGCTTTGATCTCGCCTGGCAATTTCGGCCCCTTGTAGGTGATGTACGGTACTTCGTTGACGCGGCGGACCCGCAGTGCCTCTTTCGACTCGGCAAAATCACGGCACGGGTGGTTGTAGTACGTATCGCAATGGTGATCGAGATCAGCGGGGATCATGCCAAGTTCCAACAGCATCGCTTGCACACGTTTCGAGTCACGGATCCTATACTTTTGTTCGATTTCAAACATGCTCGTCATTTCCTTAGGGGGGTCGGGGGCGGAATCAAGATTCTGCCGAAGGACGCGGGGGATCCCTCGCTGGTGACCCAGACGTCACCCTTCGCATCAACGCCGATCGCTTCAATCTGTCTCCAAGGTGGCAGTTCGGCGGGTTCGGGAAGGGAATTCAATTGGGCAGCAAGGCTGGCGTTTCGATCGCGACAACGAAAACAGAATCCCTTGAAGTAGTTGGCCACCCACAAATCGCCGTTTCGTGGGTTGATGTCAGCCGCAGTCACCATCGGCATGGCAAAGGCACCCATGTAGGTTGCGCTGGCATGTTTTGTCCAAGGTAGGGGATCGTTGAGGCAATCGAGATTCACCGCGTAGACCCGCGCGATGGGAAGCGAGTTTTTCGTAATCAGCAAAATCTGCCCGCGGTCGACATCGACGGCGACCGCCTCGCAATCGGCAGGTCCATCGGGATAGCTGACAACGATGGTGCCTACGCGATGGATCATCGTGGTCTTGGTGGGGTCAGGTTCTTCGACGAGATGCAACGAGATGCTGGATCGTCTGCGTTGGTTGTCTCCACAATCGGCCAGCAACAAATGGCTGCGGCCCCCGAAAAGAAAACTGGCCATGTCTTCGCAATCGATGGCGCTGGCCGCGACCAATTGGCACCTTCCCGAGGTTTGTCCTCGATCGTTGAACGCAAACATTCTTGCAGAGTCACCGGAATCATTGTGTGACCAAAAGTACCCCGGTTCTCGACTTGACGCCGCCAACCCGCTGCTTTCAACTAACAGCGGTTCGGCGATGGTTTGTTGCTTGGTTGTGGCGGTTGAGGTGTCGCCATGGTCATTTTCTTGTTGTGCGCTACCTAGGTGGAGGTTCAGCAAGAACGTCAAAGCGACTAGGCACGATCGAACCGGCCCGATGCCGCCAACGCATGATGTTTGCTTGGGACGTTTTCGAGCGCATCGATGGCGACGGGGGGTAGCATTCGCGATGGTCACGTGGTTCTCTTGCCCTTTTCAAACGCCAGCCCATTTGGATGAAACATTGAATTCGACACTCTCGGAATCGGATCCAGCACCGCAAACGCGTCCCGCTTCGGCGACACCGCCCTGGCTTTGGATGGTCCCGGTTATTCTAGTCGCCGGCTTGGTTTTCGTCAGTCGTACGAAGACGACGCTTCCATCAGGCCAGGACAGCGCTGCCATTGGTGAATCGGCCCCCGAACTTGATTTGCTGCGACTGACAAGCGATCCGGATCCTATAACGCTGGAGCAGCTGGTTCCAGGAAAAGTGACGTTGATCCACTTTTGGGGAACTTGGTGCGGTCCCTGCAAAATGGAGTACCCGCATTTGTCGGAAACCGTGGCGAAGCTGGAGGCGAACCCCCAATTCGAATTTGTTTCGATCTCCTGTGAATCGGGTTCGAGTGAAACCTATGATCACTTAAAACAGAAGACTTACGAGTTTCTCAATAAGATTCAGGCATCGACGGAGGTGTATGCGGATCCCTATGGCGTGACGCGATCGAGTGCGGCGGAGCGAATGCAACAGTCGGCAATGTATTTTCCGACGTCCATGTTGGTCGATCAGGAAGGAATCATTCGCGGCGTATGGCAAGGTTATGCACCTGAGGCCGTTGCAGAAATGGAAGCGGCCGTGATGCGACTGTTATCCGAGAGAACCTAGTTGCTCCCTGAGTTCCGCGGCGGCGGTGAGAGGATCTTCTGCATCGCGAATCGCGCCGGTAACGGCAATTCGGGTAAAGCCGGTCTCGATCACCTTCGAAAGATTGTTTCGCTCGATACCTCCAATTGCAAACGCCGGCATTGGAGTGGCCAAGGAAACTTCGCTGAGAAAGTCGGTTCCAGCGAACTCGGAAAACGTTTTGGTGCGGCTGCGGAACACGGGGCCACAACCGATGTAGTCGGCTCCGTCCAATTCCGCCCGCTTGACTTGCGGCAGCGAATGCGTCGAGACGCCCAGCAGCCGGTTGTCACCGATGATCGTTCGTGCCACCGACGCCGGCAATTCGTCTTGCCCGAGGTGAACACCATCCGCGTCAGCCGCAACGGCGATGTCGCAGCGATCATTGACAATGAATAGCCGGTCGAGTTCGCGAGCGATTGCCGCTCCCACGCGAGCGCGCTGGTACAACGTCGAGTCGTCGATGTCTTTGTCGCGAAGCTGAAACACATCGACTCCCGCAGCCGACAACGTTTTAATGGCATTGAGAAACGCTGGTTCCGACGAACCGGCATCGATCAAATAGTAGAGCTGTGATTTCGAAAGCAGACGGCGTCGACGATGATGGAGGACTTGAAGCTCTTGCTGGGCGCAAAGCTGGTAAGCACGGTAACGAAGCTGTTCGACCCGCCGTCCAAAATCGGCGTTGAGGGTCTTGCCGTATTCTTCAATGACCCGCAGCGATTGCTGGACACGTGCCGACGCAGCGACGACGACGACTCGCTTGCTGGGGCGATCGTACTCGGTCGCCGCCTCGATTTTCGTTCCGAGGTCACCGGGGGTATCGCGTGCGGACAACAACGACTCGCGAGACAGGTGTTGATCGACGGCGTTGGAGAGGTCATGCCGAAGCGATTTGAGCGGTTCGAAGATCGTAGGATCTTGTAGTTCAAATCTTGCAAACTCCTCCAAGGTTCGAATCCCCTCCGTCGCTCGATTTATGGAAGCGTCTAGGATACGATGGGTTGACCGGTTGGAAGGTAGTGTCATGACGCAAACAGGACTGAACGGAGATGATGAGAAAACAAAACGTAGTGATCGCGATTTTTTGCAGTTTAACGTTGATGGGCGGGTTCGCCGAGATCCATGCGCAGCAGAAGAACCCCGCATTTGCGGCTCCGGTCGCAGACCCATCTCTACCGAACGTGCTGTTGATTGGAGATTCGATTTCCATCGGCTACACGTTGGCGGTGCGTGAAAAGCTCCGCGGTATCGCGAATGTCTATCGACCGGCCACGAATTGTGGCCCGTCCACGAAGGGGGTCGAGTCGGTGGACGAGTGGCTCTCGGGTCACGCCTGGGACGTCATCCACTTCAATTTCGGGCTTCACGATCTGAAATTCATGGGCCCGGCGGGACAGAACCTCGCCGACCCAGCTGCCCCGACGAGTCAGGTCCAGGTTCCGATCGATCAGTACGCGGAAAACCTCAAGCAAATTGCCGTGAAACTGAAACAGACCGGGGCGACCGTGATTTGGCGAGAAACCACACCGGTCCCGGAGGGGGCGAAGGGCCGTGTCGTCGGGGATGCCAAAAAGTACAATTCCGCCGCTGCCAAAACGATCGCGGAGGTGGGAGACGTCCAGGTCGATCCCCTGTATGATTTTGCACTCAAGCACGCTGACCAGCAGCTGGCGGCGAACGTTCACTATACCCAAGCGGGTTCCGACGCCTTGGCCGAGCAAGTGGTTCGAGCGATCAAGGCGGCCCTGCAAGGGCGATCGCGTTCCTAAGGCACCGATCCATCGTCACCGAATAAAAATGGGAACACGATCCGGTGCTGCCAAATGGTGGATCCGCCCCCGTAGCTCAGGGGATAGAGCACTGCTTTCCTAAAGCAGGTGTCGCAGGTTCGAATCCTGCCGGGGGTGCTCTTTTTAATCAAAGCATGAAACACTGACCGACACGAAGAAAGATCAATGAGCGAGCAGGACGCAAAACGAGAGTCGAAGAATTTTATCCAGCAAGCGATCGATGCCGACTTGGCGTCGGGCCGGTATTCGGGCGTCTTGACCCGTTTCCCGCCAGAACCGAATGGGTATCTGCACATCGGGCACGCCAAAAGCATTTGTCTGAACTTTGGACTGGCCAAGGAATACGGTGGAAGTTGCAACTTGCGGTTCGACGACACCAATCCCACCAAGGAGGAAACCGAGTATGTCGATTCGATCATGGAGGACATTCGCTGGTTGGGGTTTGAGTGGGACAGTCTTCACTACGCCAGCGATTACTTTGAGCAGCTCTATCAGTGGGCCGAAAAGCTGATTGCCCAAGGCCATGCGTATGTTTGTGATCTGACGGCCGAACAAACGCGAGAGTACCGCGGGACTTTGACCGAACCGGGGCGCAACAGTCCCTTTCGTGACCGCACGGCGGAAGAGAATTTGGATTTGTTTCGGCAGATGCGAGCGGGTGAGTTTCCCGACGGTTCCCGGTCGCTGCGGGCCAAGATCGACATGGCTTCGCCGAACATGAACCTGCGCGATCCGGTGATGTATCGGATCCTACGCGCGACGCACCACCGCACGGGTGACGATTGGTGCATTTACCCGACCTATGATTGGACCCACGGCCAAAGCGACTCGCTCGAAGGCATCACCTTTTCGATTTGCACGCTCGAGTTTGAAAACCACCGCCCGCTCTACGATTGGTATTGTCAAAAGCTCGGCATCCATCATCCCCGTCAGATCGAGTTTGCCAAGTTGAAGCTCACGACGCTGTTGATGGGAAAACGTCACATGTTGCGAATGGTCAAGGAAGGCTATGTCGATGGCTGGGACGATCCACGCATGCCGACGATTTGTGGTTATCGCCGACGGGGTTACACCCCAGAGTCGATTCGTCGCTTCTGTGCCGAGGCAGGAATCGCCAAATTCAACAGCACGATTGATATCATTCGCCTTGAAAACGCCGTGCGTGAACACCTCAACGCGGTCGCACCGCGACGGATGGCCGTGCTCGATCCCATCAAATTGACCATTACGAATTGGCCCGAAGGCAAGGTCGAGATGACCGAAGCGGTCAATAACCCCGAAGAGCCCGCAGCCGGGAAACGCAAGGTTCCGCTTTCCGGGCATCTGTTGATCGAACAAGATGATTTCCGCGAAGAAGCGCCGCGTAAGTTCTTTCGACTGAAAAAAGGGGGGGCCGTTCGCTTGCGAGCCGGCTACATCGTGGATTGTCACGATGTTGTCAAAGATGACCAAGGCAACGTCGTTGAGATCCTCTGTACCTACGATCCCGAAACGCGTAGTGGCCAGGATACCTCGGGGCGGAAAGTCAAAGGGACGATCCACTGGGTGAGTGCGGAACATGCCGTCCGCGTCGACGTCCGGCTGTATGACCGCTTGTTTACCGTCGAAAACCCAGGGGCCCCCGAAGAGGGCAAGACCTTCGTCGACTATTTGAACCCCGATTCGCTGAAAGTGATCAGCGGATTCGTCGAACCCGCGCTTGCCGAGGCCTCCGTGGGCGAGCGCGTCCAATTTGAACGACTGGGGTACTATGTCGTCGACCGCGATTCCACCGAAGACCGCAGGGTGTTCAATCGAATCGTGTCGTTACGTGATACCTGGGGCAAGATGGAGGCCAAGGGGAAGGCGAATTAGCTGTTGGTCGCATCGGCGACTTCGGCTTCCACTTCACTGGCGTCCACCGCTTCGCCTTCTTCGACGGGACCACCGTAGCCGCCGGCGACCATGATCTTTTGCTGGATCTCGTCGGCGACATCGGTGTTTTCAATCAAGAAGTTTCGCGCCTTCTCTTTGCCTTGCCCCAGATAGGTTTCACCGTACTTGAACCACGACCCGCTTCGCGAAACGATATCGTGGGTCACCCCGAGATCGAGCAGATCACCTTCGAAGCTGATGCCATTGTTGTGCATCATGTCGAATTCGGCGATGCGGAATGGCGGCGCCACTTTGTTCTTGACGATCTTCGCCTTGACGCGTTGACCGACTTGCTCTTCACCATCTTTCAACGAACCAATTCGGCGGACGTCAATTCGGCAAGAGCTGTAGAATTTCAATGCTCGACCCCCGGGGGTCGTTTCGGGGCTGCCGAACGAAATGCCGCCGATCTTTTCGCGAATTTGGTTGATGAAGATCACCGCACATTTGCTCTTGGCAATGGCACCGGTCAATTTACGCATCGATTGGCTCATCAAGCGAGCTTGCAGCCCGACATGGCTGTCGCCAATTTCTCCTTCGAGTTCCTTCTTAGGGACGAGTGCCGCGACCGAGTCGATGATGATCACGTCAACCGCGTTGCTTTTGACGAGCATTTCACAGATCTGCATCGCTTCCTCACCACTGCTCGGTTGGCTAACCAGCAGGGTGTCGAGTTCCACGCCGAGTTTCTTGGCCCAGCTTGGGTCAAAGGCGTGTTCGGCATCAATGATCGCGGCAATCCCACCTAGCTTTTGCGCTTCGGCACCGATGTGCAGTGCAAGCGTGGTCTTACCACTCGATTCCGGACCGTAAATTTCGATAATCCGGCCCCGAGGAATCCCGAAACCGCCGAGTGCCATATCCAACCCGAGACTTCCGGTTGGAATGCCATCAATCTTGAAGGACTGGTTGCCTCCGAGTGGCATGATGGCGCCTTCACCAAATGCCTTTTCGATCTGCTGAAGCGTGGTCTTGAGCCCCGGCTCAAGTGCTAACATTGCCTTCAGAGCTGGGTCAACCTTCTCGCTCTTGGTTTTCGTTGCCTTCTTTGCCATTCCCTCGTTCCTTTGATAAGAAATTTCCCGTGAACATGATTATCGTAATGGTGTCAAGCTACCGTCACAAGCATGCAAATCTTTCGATGCCTGCATGGACCCAGTCGTTTCACCCACATTGCTAGTATCCGATGAGCGTGTGACAAGTCTGGTCACAGGTGAGGCGAGATTCTCGAATTTTCTCTGCGGGAGACGACCTTCATGAAAATTCCGAGAACCGTCAAAGTTTGCCCAGTCCATCACCGATAACTTCCCTTGGACGAGGTCTTCTTTGATCACTACAAGGTGATGACGACAACGAAGGCACGGAGGGGGGCTTCCACACTCGGCCCGTACGGGAATGCGCTCGTTGCAACGGCAACATGGTTTTTGGCGTGTTTCACGACGGCACCGCACTCGGGAAGCCTAGAGCATGAACCGCTCGTTGTTTCAACTCGCTGCGTATCTCCAGCTAGGGATTGCGATCCTTTTTGCGACCGGGTGCGCACCGACACAGCCCTTCTTTCTGAATGAGTCACCCGACCTTCAGTACTATCTAAATCATGCCACGGCGATCGAGTATCCCGACGTCGATGTGCAGAGTCTGCCTGAGACGACCGAGGCACTCTCGCCGCTGACGATCGGCAATCACGACTACCAATTCTGGGACCTGACGGTCGAAGAAGCGGTTAATATTGCGCTGCAAAATGCCAAGATCTTGCCAACCACCGGTGGCAATGCCGAATTTCGTCAAAACATCGCGTCGCAGTTCACCAGCGGTAACGCCGACCAATTCGGCAGCATCTATGATGTCGCGGTTCAACAATCGACCACTCAATCGGTACCGTTGACCGTCGATGGTAGTGGCAACCGCGTCTTACCACGTGGCGTGCTGCGAGCGAATCAAATCGGTGGCGTCGAAGATGCACTGGCTGAATTCGATGCTCAAGCGAGCGGCTTTTTCAGCTACGGTACGACCGATCGTCCTCGAAACGTTGGCGCTGCCAACACTGTCAATCCACAATTCTTTCAATCAACCGATGCGACACAGCAATCGGCACTCAGCAAGCGTTATGCGACCGGTGGGGTCGCGACGTTGCGTCAGCAAGTCATTTACTCAATGAACAATGCTGAGATCAGTCCGATCTCTCGCTCGGTTCCAAGCGATTGGACCGCGATCGTTGAAGCTCAGGTGCAGCATCCGCTGATGCGAAATCGTGGCACCTTGATCAATCGTATCCCGGTCGTGCTGGCGAGCTTGAACGAAGACATTTCGATCGCCGACTATGAAGCTCAAGTTCGTAACTTGGTTCGCGATGTTGAGAACAAGTACTGGGACCTTTATGTTTCCTATCGCAATGTTTCAACTGCGATCATTGGCCGCAACAGCGCCGTGGCAACAGCAAATTTCGCACGAGCGAATTTGGAAAACGGCACCGGCACGATCCAAGAGTTGTCGCAGGCGGTGGCTCAGTATTACCAGTTCCGCGGCATTCTTGAATCCTCGATTGCCGGCTCCAATTTGCCGGGAACCGTTGACCGTTTTGGGGTCTACGGTAACGAACGACTGCTTCGTGAGGTGATGGGATTGTCTCCCACCGATGGTCGCCTGATTCGCCCGATCCAAGAACCTTCGCTCGCTCGAGTCGAATACGACTGGAATGAAGCGGTTGCACAGGCGTTGTACCTCAGCCCTGAACTACGCAAGAACAAGACACGGCTGAAACAACTCGAGTTGGAGTTGATGGCCGCCAAGAATCAAATTCTGCCAGAAGTGAATTTGTCACTGTTGTACCGCTGGGTCGGCGTCGGCGACACGCTGGGTCCACCCCAGCGAAGAGATGTGCAGTTTCCGAATCCCGGCAGCAGTGCACTCGCGGAATTGACCGGCGGCAACTACCAAGAAGGTGCGATTCGTTTGGAGATCACGCCACCGGCGTTTGGGGCCCGCCGCGAATTGACTCGCATCCGCGGAGCTCAACTTCGTTTGGCTCGTGACAAAGCATTCCTACAAGACCAAGAACGTTTGTGGGTGAGTCAGTTGAGTGATGGTTTTGCAAAAGTGTCAACGCACTATCAATTGGTACAAACCAACGCACAACGTTGGCAGGCAACCGAAATGGAAGTCAATGCACGCTTGGCCGAACTGAAACAAGGTCGCAGCCCCGTGAACGTCGTGCTGCAAAGCCAGCAACGTCGTGCCGAAGCAATGATCGACTACTACCGCGCTCTGTCGGAATACAACAAGTCCATGAACTACGTCGACTACCTCAAAGGCACGCTGCTCGCGAACAGCAACATCACCCTTCGTGAAGGGCCGTGGAACAAGAAGGCCTATTGGGACGCGCTGGAACGAGCACGTGAACGCAATGCAGGTAAGCAAGTTAAGTATGGGGTGACTCGACCGGGGGTTGTGCGAACCGGGCCCGTGCGTGATGCCAACACCGCCGCCGGGATGATGAATGGCAGTGTCTCGAGCATGGGGCAAACGCTGGCACCGAACATCGAAGGCGAGATCTTTCTGAACGATCCGAATGGCTCGCTGAATATGGACCCCGAACTCTATCGCGATCCGATCGAGATTCCCGAGACATTGGAACTCGGGGAAATGGGATCGCCTCAAGAGATGTTTGATCCGGGACCCTCGATCCGTCAATTGCCCGACGGTCCCGAAGCGACGGACGCCCTGCAACCCCTTGATGCACCCATTGGCAGTGCCCTGTCACCGATCAGCTACGAGGCCGAAGTGGTTGACACCGGGTATGTCCCAAAACCGGTTGCCCGCCGTCCGGTGCCAATGCCTTAGCCTGCTGATTGGTCCTAAGCCCGTCCTTCCAACGAACCCATCAATCGACCATCCGTAGGGCGGAGGCATGCGAGGGTTGTCCCGCACACGCGTCGGGAACTCACAACCTTTGCACACGAAAGCTCGAGTTGCGTTGAAAAACGCCTCGAGCTTCTCGTCGTTGCTAGGTTCCTCGGCCGATCAACTCGTCGCGCATTGCTATCGCGCCGGTAACGACTTTCGCGACGAGGGTTCGCGTTGAACGAGATGCCGAGCCCGGGCTCGTGTTGCGACCAATGTCACAAAGCGACCTCGCTGGACGACCTTTCCATGTTGGTTCAGCAGTTGGCGGATCCAGGTTACTCGGCCTGATCGACGGCCATGTGATTGGATCTGTTCTACGGTGGTACACACTTGAACGCGGTCACCAAAAAAGATGGGCGCTTCGAATTGCCAGTCCGAAATTCCTACAAGTGCCAACGTCGCCGCATTGGGATACTCGCTACTCAGCCCTGCGAGGACGCTGAGCCCCAACAAACCGTGGGCAACCGGTTCGCCGAACGGCGATCGTGCTGCATCACTGCTGTGCAGCGGATCATTGTCTCCGGTCAAAAGAGCAAAGTCAGCAACATCGTCCGCCGTGATCTCTCTCGATGGACTCCGCCAAGAATCACCAACCTTCATGTCTTCAAGATAAACCGGCTCGGATGCAGTGATTGGATTCAACGCTTGCTCAACATAGGGATCATAGGAAGGGAAGCGGGGATGCTCCGCAAATCGATCGAGGCAACATCATGTCCCGAAACGATGAAAATCAAAAGGCGCCTTTTTTCGTTCGGCTGCTAAAACAGCCATTTCCCGCCACCCGTCGATGGAGTTGTAGCGACCAACTAGACTCTACTAGCAACATCCAAGCATACTTCAGCCGCATCGCCGGAAGCACGAAAGTGATGCGGTTTGCGAAAAAAGGGGTATCGCTTGTGACGATTTTCCTCGCCTTTTTGCGGAATGCCGAAGAATGACGGAATTGCCATCAAATCGACTACTGACATCCGACCTTACCATTGGGCAAGCACAAAAGTACGTCGACCAGTGGATACAAACGGTCGGCGTCCGATATTTTGACGAGATGACCAATTTGGCCCAGCTGGTTGAAGAGGTCGGCGAAGTGGCGAGAATCCTGTCACGAACCTGTGGTGAACAATCCTGCAAACCGGGCGAGAAGGTTGGTGATTTGAGTGATGAGTTGGCGGATGTTCTGTTTGTCGTCATCTGCTTAGCCAACCAATCCGGCATCGATTTGACCGCAGCGATGCAGCAAAATCTCCTCAAGAAAACGGTCCGCGACGCAACGCGACACCAGCAAAATGAGAAGCTTGGAGGGACCGGAACCGGGCATTCGGAAGCAACCTAACAGCATCCGCAAAGATCCCCCCCTCCCCCCCCTGACCGACAACCGACAAACGACAGCGGTGACCGATACGACGGCTGCGTCATTTTCGGACCTAGCACGAGTGTCAGAAACCTTAAGTTCCGTCCGGTTTGTGAGCCGACGACTCATCTCACCGTCGCACACGACCCTTGTGTATCTACCTTGTGTATCTAAGTGACACCTGCGCGCTTGTTTTGATCCTGCAAAGGATCTCAGAAGGTAGACGGGGGTCGCTGCGAAGCGGCGCACCCCCGGGTACACTGGAACAGGTCCATCGAACAGGTTTGCTAGCAAACTCTTTTTGTTAGGAAGCGGTCGTCGTGACCGCATCGAGGCTGGGTCGATTGCGAAGCCGAACCGGTCGACTCCTCTTGCTCCGCCTACATCTCTTCCGCTATCAACGATCCCACTGCGTTCATTTCCCCCCTTCACGACCGAGTTATCTGATGCGCGGCAGGCAGCTACCCCTTGTTTTTGATCTGGTTCCACCTCACCTGCTGAAGCTCCGCGCCGTGACCGTGGGGTTGCTGGTGCTTTTCGGCGTGATGGGCTTAGGCGGCTGCTCGTCGCTATGGAACGGCGATTCCGAAGATGGTGAAAGGGATGCACGGCTACGTGAATTGTTGAAGGTGCCGGCGCCGCCCGACCTGATTCGTGATGCCGCAATCACTCAAGGGATGCACACCATCCAGGTCGATGGGGTTGCTGCGGTCAATGGATTGTCCGGTACGGGGGGGGCAGCGATTCCGTCAGTGTATCGCGATCAATTGCTTGAAGAAATGCGGCGCCATGACGTACCCGATCCAAACCATTTTTTGGAACTAAATGATACCGCGCTGGTCCGAGTGCGCTCCTTCGTTCCCCCCGGTGCACGACGAGGGGATCCCGTCGATTTGCGAATCCTTTCGCCCCCACGAACCGAAACCAAAGATCTGCACGGCGGTTGGGTGATGGAAAACCGGCTCCGTCATCAACAAATGTTACAAAGCAGTGTCCGGCAAAGTGAAGTGATGGTCGTCGGAACCGGGCCGCTGTTGACGCGAGCGGATCATGATCCGAGCGCTGACGAGGCGTATTGTCTTGAAGGGGTGGTTTTGGGGGGAGGCCGCATCCAAGTGGATCGGAAATTGGGCCTGATCCTGCGTCCGGAATACCAACATGTGAAAATGGCTGCCGCCATTGCAGCCGCGATCAATCGACGGTTCTATTTCTTTGACGGGACCACTCGCCGTGGAATTGCCAAGGCGATTGAAGATGACTACATCGAAATCGAAACGCATCCTCGCTATCGAGGCAACGAGGCTCGAATGGTCGCCGTCATTCACGCGCTCGGCGTTGCACCGGAGTCTTCGGCGACGCAAGAACGCTTGCTGGAACTCGCCAGTCGATTGGCGGAACCGGCTACCGCATCCGACGCGGCGCTTCAATTGGAAGGGCTGGGCGAAAGCGCGATTCCCACGCTGCTCGAAGGGCTGCAATCCAGCAATCCTGAACTACGATTCTATGCCGCTGAAGCGCTCGCCTATCTGGATCGAACCGAAGCGATCGAACCATTGGTTGAAGCGGCTCGTGACGTTGCCGCGTTCCGCCACCCCGCTCTGTTGGCCCTGCAAGGCATTGAACAGCATCTGGCCATCGATGGGTTGTCAAGGTTGCTCCAGGAACCGAGCCTCGAAACACGATACGGCGCCTTCTGTGCCATTCGTCGTCGCCCCGATGGACGTCAACACCTGACTGCCGAAGCACTTGGAGATTCATTTCGACTCTATGAGATTCCCTCCGATGCGTTGCCGGCCATTGTGGTTTCACTCAAAGAGCATCCAGAAATCGTTGTGTTCGGCACTCCACAGCCGATGCAGATCTCAACCTTCCTGATGGGACCGCATGGTGTCATGCTCAAAAGCGATCCGAAGCAACCCGGGATGCTCCGCGTCAGCCGTTTTCAAGCGGGAAAGGATGATATGCGGGCGACCGTTGCGAGTGATATCCGATCGGTCATTCAAGGGATCGCGGCGGTGGGTGGCGGCTACGGCGATGTCGTTGCCGTCCTGAGGGAAGCCAAGGAAAAGGGTTTCTTAAAAGACCAATTGGCCATCAATCCGCTGCCCAAAAGTCTGCGTACCTATTTCCGAGAGGACCCTCCGGAATCCGAAGAAGACGAGATGCTCTAAACGCAACTCGCGTTGATCCAACGTGGGTTTGCCTTAAATGTAAAACATCGTCGCTTCGCCTTCGCGACATCGCTGGGCAAGGTCGCTTAGCCGCATGCTGCTCAAGACCGCTCGCGAGGCTTCATCGGCATCGTCCCATACCTGTTGCAACGCTGTCGCAGAGCCTGTGGGATTGTCTGTCAAATGGTTGTGCGCCGCTTGGCATGCCATGGCTTCGGCGATATCGAGCAAGGTGATTTGCCCAGGATCGACCGTCAACCGATAACCTCCCTGGCTGCCTCGCACACTTTGTACCCATCCTGCCACACGCAACGGCCGCAGGATCTGAGCCAGGAATGGGCCGGGAATCTGATGCCGATCGGTAATCTCGCGAACGGCAACCGGAGCAGAGTCGTCGGCGCGCATCGTCAATTCCAACATTGCGAGACAGGCGTAATGAACTCGTGCGGAAATGACCATCCCACCAGGACCCTTTGTCAACGCTTAGGACGAGTGCAAACCACACTCGGTCTTTTGGAAACCTGCCCAACGTCCGGCACGCTCGTCTTCGCCCGCCATCACCGCACGCGTGCAGGGTTGGCAACCGACGCTTGGGTACCCTTGATCATGCAACGGGTTGTAGGGAATGTTCTCGCTGGTGATCAGTGACCAAACATCCTTCTTGGTCCAATTCGCCAAGGGGCTGACTTTGACCAACTGGAATTTTTTGTCCCAACCGACAATCGGTGCCCGTGCCCGATCCGGACTCTGGTCGCGACGAATCGCACTGGCCCAAGCATGCCATCCCTTGGCCGCTCGGTGCAAAACGCTCAACTTACGATCAAAGCAGCAGCGGTTTGGATCGGTCTTGTAAACCGGCCCACCGTTGGCCGCCTCGTACTCCGCAACCGTTGTCTCAGGGTATTTGAATTCCACTTCGATCCCATAACGCTTCTTGATCGTCTCGCGGAGCTCCAACGTCTCTGCAAACTGGTAGCCTGTTTCGAGATTGAAAATCGGCGTTTCCGGGGCGATCTCGGCTAACATATGGATGATCGTCATCCCCTCGGGACCAAACGCCGTCGCCATCGTAAATCGAGGAGCGAACCGATCAACGGTCCAGCGCAAAACCTCTTGTGGCGTCGCCTTTTCAAGCCCATCACTGTCCCGTTGGAGCTCGCCAAGGAAGGCTTCGGTCGGTTCCAACGGGGGGGAAGCCGCTAGCGCACCGAGCGGTTCGGCCGATTCGCCGTCATTTGCTCCTATCGACAACAATTTCAGTGGCGGAGGACTTGGTTGACTCATGTTCCGGTTCGAAAGGTAGGCGAACGATCTGACGGCAGCAGCCATTTTGACGTAGTATACCTGCTATGCACGATGGGCGTTTCTGAATCATATAAACATGATCCGTTTAGTCAACTATAGTTGTCGGCGTTTTGAATCGATCGAATTGAACGAATCTGCGGATTCAAGTCTCCCCAGGGACGATCTATTGGCGATACAAGTCGGAAACCGAGCGTAGGCGGGTTAGAATAGAGCCGTTGGTATCCTTTGCTCTACTTCCCCCCCTCGAAGGCTTCGATGCGGAACCCAAACAGAAGCACGCCGTGCCGCCTCGCTCGATTTGCAGCGTTGTTTCTTTTTTTCCCATCGACCCTTTCGGTGATGGCCGACACGATCGAGCTTCGTAGCGGCGGGCACGTTAGCGGTCAGGTCCGCCGCTTCGAAGAAAAGAAGATCGACATCGTCGACGTGGACGATGACATCCGAATTGCCTTCCCGACCAGCCGCGTTCGGCGAGTGGTGTCGTCGGACAAGTTATCGGAGTACCGGCAAAAAGCGGCCGAAGCAGGTGAGGACGCAGAGGAGCACTATCAGTTGGCGATTTGGTGTTTGCGAAACATCTCCGATAGTCCTGAAACGTATAAACGGTTCCACATGCAGATGGCGATCCGCTTTGACCCAGAGCATTCCAATGCACGAGCGTCGCTCGATTACGTCAAGGAAAACAATCGATGGATCCGCTACAGTGACTTGCAGCGTTCGCGAGGCATGATTTCGGTCGCACGCAAGTGGATGCTTCCCGAGGCGGCGGCGATCGAGAAGTTGAAAGACTCCACCAATATCGATGCAAAGCAGTGGATTCGAGAGATCGATCGGTTGTTAAGGATGGTTTTGCGGAAAAACACCAAATCAGCTGAAGCCTTCGAGGCACTCAAAGCGATTGAGGATCCGTTGGCAGCCGCGGCGATTGGTGACCAATTGATCAAGGGAAATCACGATCGGGGATTGAAACTTCTCTGGATCGAATTGCTGGGACGTTTTCAGACCACAACCGCCGTCAAGGCCTTGGTGCATGCGGGCCTGCAAGAAAACGACGATGTGGTTCGTGAAGCGGCGCTGGAACAATTACAAAACTTTGGAAGCGCTTCGGCCGTCGCGTCGTACGCGAGGATGCTTCGCAGCAACCGCAAGTCGGATGTCACGCGTGCGCTACGTTCGTTGAGTTTTTTCCCGGATATCGAACTGGCACCGCTATATATCAATGCATTGGTGACCAAGCATTCGCTCACGCGACAAGTGGGCGGTGGAACCTCCGCTGGGTTCGGTGACACCGGTGGCGGTGGCTTTTCGGCCGGTAGCACGACGCAGACCTTTACCGACTATCAGGAGAATCCAGGAGCATTGACGTTATTGAAAATGGTCGAACCTGGAGCCGATTTCGGCTACGACAAGCAGGCATGGCGAGAGTACTTTGCTGCCAAGCGAGGCAGCTACAGCGGTGATTTACGGCGAGATCCGTAGGGCGGCACGGCCGCAGCGAAGCAAGCTAACCGCTCGCCCGGATTAATCGTTGGAGTGGTAGGCTTTAGCCGATTGCGTGCTGGATCCCTGCTGAATCGGCTAAAGCCTACCACTCCAACGTGCTCAGTCTGTTTTTGACTCATTCGATGTAAGCTGATTGCATACAAAGGGTTACGGGGAATAGGTTGGGACGGAGGAATAATCCGGGCTCGGGGTGGCGTGGGCCCAATGCCGTTGGTCGCTGGCATCACCTTCAAGTAACAACAAATTCGTCTATTGGAACAAGGTTGCGAGCGCCCCATCAAATTGGCCTCGGGTCAACACGACCGGAACGCCTGCTTCGCGCGCCTCTTTGAGCCGAGCGATTTGAACATGCGGTCCGTAGGCCATCAGTTTCGCCTCGCAGCATCGCTGTGCCACTTCGGTGACGAGGTTCGGGACCAACCCGCTGCGCGTGGACAAGTCGAGAATCACAAAACGCACGGAACTCAAATCACCCTCGGGCAAGGATCCGCCGAATTCAAAGGCAAACCCAGCCGTTTCGGCCGCGCCGCGAACTCGCGACGCAAACATCAGGTCTCCCGAGAGAAAGATCACACGACGGGAAGGGGCTTCGTTCATCAATCAGCTTACTTTCGTTTTTCGACTTCGGACCGCATGAACTTCAATCCATTGGTTGCCAACGTGATTTCGTCCTTGAACATCTTGCGCCAAATCTTGGTTGCAGCGGCAATTTCGGGGAGCGCCAACCCGAAGGCTTCAATCACCATCCATCCGTCGTAGCCGGTTTCCGCAATCGCGTCAAAGTTTTGCTTCCAACGGATGTTTCCCTCGCCGGGCGTACTGCGATCGTTTTCACTAATGTGAATGTGAACCAATTTATCACCGCCCGCTTTGACGGCGGCGGGAATGCTCTTTTCTTCGATATTGCAGTGAAAGGTGTCGTACATCATGCCACATGACGGATGGTCGACTTCGCGAACAAAACGAGCGGTGTCCGCATGAGCGTTCAGAAAGTAACACTCGAATCGATTGAGTGTTTCCACGCCGAGCATGACACCCACTTTTTCAGCATACTCGGCCATTTCTCGCATGCTTTCCACACCCCACTTCCACTCGTCCTCGGTCGGACCCGCGCCGCTAAACAAGCCGATCGCCGAATGGTACGGTCCGACCAGGCTCTGAGCGCCAGCGGCGGCGCAGCAATCGAGCGTCTTCTTGTTGAGCTCGACGCCCTTGGCACGCACGCTTTTGTCCGCCGAAATGGGGTTGTCCTCCTCGACACGGATCGTGACCGCGGTTCGCTCGAGCCCGAGATCATCGAGCTGCTTGCCGATTTTCGCGTAGTCGAGGTCCAAGTTGAACATCGGTAACTCAACTCCGTCGAATCCGATTGCTTTCAGCTGTTCACACACCGGCATTTGTGCATCGGTGACTTCGCCATTCCATAGAAGGAGATTCATGCCGTACTTCATCGTTTGTCTGCTCGGTTAGAGTTAGGAAGGAAGGGGAAAGGGCGAAGGCCCGATTGGCGGGGTTAACAGTTCCGTACGTCGAGACTCGACCAAGTGGCGTGCCTTGTCAAACCAATCGAGAAGGGAGTCGGGCAGCGGAGCCAATCGCACTCGATTCATCACCTGGTTCAACCGGTAAAGTAGTTTCTCATTGTCGAGGTAGTCGTACAAGAACCGTATTTGAACAAAACGGTCGATCACAGGGGCCAGTTTTTCGGTCGGTTTGCCAGTGATTTCATTCACCGCCGACTGAACCGTCTCGGACGATACGTCCGAAAGCATCTGGTAGTAGCGATCGGCCATCGCTCGCTGATCACGAATCCACAGCGCATCGAGCAGCATTTCGACCAAGATATGCCCAACAAATGTGGGCCGAAAACCCGAATCACCGGGCAATTGGTCGCGAAGTTGGACCGCAAACGTCATGTTCGTTTCGGCAAAGGCCTGCGTTTCGTGAAACCAGGTGTCGTCTTCCACGTGGCGAACAATTCCCAACGCGACCTCGCGAAGGGACCGGTTTTCGTTTTCAAGAAAACGGACCGCATGCTTTCGCCGAGCACGGATCTTGCGATCCACCACGCTCAGCCAATCCGGCACCGCGGTTCCTGCCGCAACCAGCGGGGAATCAAAATAGGGTATCGCGTGGCAGAGAAAATTCATGCTCTACAGCGTAGCAGTAACTCGTCGGCACAACACCCTGGTAGCGCGTGGGTGTTCCGACTTCCGCTCTGAGGGAAGGGAACCGAATCGCCGAATCGACGGAACCACCCTCTGCGCCATTGGTCACACGTTATAGCTTGAACTGCAACTCGCGATTGCGACGGGCAAGTTTGGCCACACCGATGTCAACGCCTTCGACCAACCATGCTTTAAGTTGGCTGCTTGCGGCAATCGTGAGCATCATGCAAATCAGCGCCGTTACGGGGCCCAAAAGTAAGGTGGCCGGAAGCAGCGTGATCAGAATCATCGCCAAGTCAAAACGGAAACCGCATCGAGCCATCGCGATCCAGACGCCCGTCAATACCACCGCGTGGGAACACAGCGTCGCAATCACGGCGCCCTGCAATCCGAGCGTGGGCAACAACAGCGTGTTAAGAATCACGTTGACGATCAAGCCAACCGTGATCGCAAGGCCAACGAGCTTGCCTCGCTCCGATACCCACAAGTAGTCTTGTCCGATCGTCGCCAGCGAGGACCAGATGTAGAAGACGAATGCCATGGGCATCAGTGCCAAACCGTCGGCATATCGATTTTGAAGTAGGTTTGCAAACAACCACGGCGCGATCAGCAGCACCGTGGCACTGCCCACCGTGAAGATCACCGAAACGGCCGCTAAGATCTTGCGCAGCCGCTCGACCACGGCTTCGCGGTGCCCGGATTCCCAGTCGGCGGACAAGTACGGCAGCAGCACGCCGCTGATCATGGTCGCCAAGCTGATCAACAAGACCGGAAAGATGCGACCGCTGTGATACTGACCCACCGCGGCCTGTCCAACTTGTTCGCCGCCGCCAGTAAAATGCAAGATCATGTAGCGATCGGACATCTCAAACAGATTGCTAAGTAAGTTCATCGTCCACAGCGCGGCGGCATAGGGCAACAACCGTCGCCACATCGACGGAGCATCAAATGGCGAGTCGCTTGCGGGCAATCCGCCCCAACCGCGCCAAAGGATCCACGCTCCTGGCAAGATTGCGATCAACGACGCGACGGCGAAGCTCAGGATCAATCCTTCCAGTCCGCCACCAGTCATCAGCCAAGCGACACCGATCACGGTGAACAGCACGCTCTGCAAGAACTGCATCAGCGAACCGATGCGAATTTGCCTTAAACTCGAAACCAGTTGATGAACGAAGTTGAAAGCGATGATCGACAAAACCCCCACGGCAACGCTGTGCGTCAGCGAGCGGTTGTTGGCATCGAGAAAAATCAGCCAGCTGAAGAAATCGGGGAACGCAACCATGGCGGTCAAGAAGATCCCGCCACATGCGATGGATGTGATCAGCAAGCGACGGACCAAAGACCGCAAGTGGCCCTGTTGGCGGTACGTTTCGACATAGCGCGGCAACGATCCGGGCATCCCAAACAGCATCACCGGCGTGATCATGATGATGAAATCAAAAGCCATCGCCCAACCGCCCACGACGGTGTCGTCCATCAAGCGGCAAAACCAAATGCCCCGAAAGAAACCGAGGGCTCGCTGGATGATCGTCATCGCCAAAACGACCATCATCCCCATCGCCAGCGAATCCGCAGCGAAGGAGGTGTGGGTTGCGGCGGACGTTTTAGAAGATGCCACAGCGAGTCGAGAGCGAGAATGCGAGATGTAGAAGTGTCGAGGTCGCTGAAGTGTGGGTCAGCGTTCTCGACGCCGTCGGCGAAAACAGAAGGGCGGAGTCGCAAACGGAATGAAGGTTGCGGGCCGGCAGGGATTTTGCGGATTTTGTGGCTTGGTGGGCTTGCCCGGACACCTGGATCTGTGTACCATGACACCAGTACACAAGCGAGGTGACCATGTTTTTCTCGATTGAGCCTGGTGGCGACGTCCCGATCTACGAGCAGATTGTTCGGCAAGTGAAGTTAGCCGTTGCCGATGGCGTCTTGGTGGGTGGCCAGATGGTGCCCAGCGTTCGGCAATTGGCTGGTGAGTTGGCGATCAATCCCAACACGATCGCTCGTGCTTATCAGCAGTTGCAAGCCGATTTGGTGCTTGAGCCGCTGCGCGGCCGTGGCATGATTGTCCGCCGCGATTCGCTGGCCCGTTGTACCAAGGCACGCAACTCTCTCGTTGGCGACGCTGTTCGCCGGGCGCTAGCCGACGCACTTGGTGGGGGGATGACGCCCGAGGCTTTACGTGAGCTGTTCGAAGCGGAGCTGCACCGGCAAGCCGAATCGGTCAATGCCAATGGCTCGAACCCGTAACTTTCTAATCAGAGGACAACGACGATGGAATCGGTGATTTCGCTCAAGTCGGTATCAAAACGTTTCGGTCAAACGATTGCACTCGAGGACGTCTCGATCGACATTCCTGCGGGGGTTGTTTTTGCCTTGCTCGGCGAAAACGGTGCGGGCAAAACGACCCTGATCCGAATTTTAACCGGCTTTTTGAATCCAGACTCGGGTGACGCGACCGTGCTTGGTCATCCGTGTGACAAAGCCGGTTTGTCCATTCGCCAAGCGATCGGTTATGTCTCGGACTCGCCGGCACTTTACGAATGGATGCGGCCAGAAGAAATCGGATGGTTCACGTCTGCCTTTTATGATCAGGGGTTCTTGCAGCGGTACCAGCAATTGATTGTCGATTTTGACGTTCCTGGCGGGGTGCGTCTGAAGAACCTCAGCAAAGGTCAGCGAGCGAAGGTGGCGTTGGCGCTCGCCACCGCCCACGATCCACAGCTGTTGATTTTGGATGAGCCGACGAGCGGGCTCGATCCGATGGTGCGTCGCCAATTCCTGGAATCGATGGTCGATCGAGCGGCACTCGGACGCACCGTGCTATTGAGTAGTCACCAAATCAACGAAGTCGAACGGGTAGCCGATTGGATTGGTATTCTGCATCAAGGCCATTTGAAACTGGTCGAACCGCTTGACGAGCTCCGCTCATCGACATCGATCGTTACGGCAACGTTGGACGACAGCTGTGCGGTGGCCGCCTTGCCAGCGGGCAAGGTGTTGATGGAGTCCAAGAACGGGCGGCAATTGCGCTGGGTCGTGAAGGGGCTGTCAGACGATTGGAAAAACAGCTACGGCGAAGACAGTGGTGTGACCAATTTGTCGGCTGTGCCAGCGACCTTGGAAGAGATCTTCGTCGCGGTCTGTGACTCACGTGCATCACGTCCGCAAATCGAAGTGAGCTAAGCATTCCGTTGGAGTTCAGCCATCAGGCTGCCCCAGCCGGGACGCTCGTCCTACTGCTCGGTTACAACGACAACGGTTGAACATCCAAGTTAATAGTCCTGTGGAACCATCGATCATGAAACCAACCGCAACGATGACTCGATTGATCTGGAAAGATGCGATCACGATCCGGCCGCTGATGATCGCGGTCGTGGCGGGGATGCTTGCCTTCAACCTGCCGGCGATCGCTTTCAACTACGTCAACTGGCCGGGGCGATGGCAAGTCGATCTCTTTATGGGGTTATGGATTTTGATGCCCAATCTATTCGCCATCGGAGCTCCGGCGATGTTAGTAGGAACCGAGGAAGACTCTGGCACGCTCAACTGGTTACGGACCCTACCGATCGCGTGGCAACGCGTGCTGCGTTCTAAATGGATCGTTGGTTTGCTGGGGCTGCTCCTTTGTTGGTTGTTCTCGTCGGTTGTCTTTTCGGTCATCCTCGCTTGGGGGACTTTCGAATCTTCCGCTGGGTTTGACGAAATCGGAACGTTGCCGGGAATCCTGTTCCAACTGTTCTTTAGCGTGTTGCTTCTGCTCTGCGGTTTTGTAACGGCCTACTTCGTTCGGTCCCCGGTGGCTGCGCTGCTTTTGATGGTACCGCTGATTGTGGCGCTTTCCTTTGCCGCAACCATCACGGGCAGTATCTTGGTCAATGCAATTCGGTATTACGAACTTGACGTGCATTGGTTCAATGGCATCAAACTATGGTCGCTCATTGGTGTTGGCATCGGCTACCTGGCAGTGGTGTGGGTGGTGGGGCGATGGTTGGGCAAGCGGCGAATGGTGGGCGCCGAGCGAACCTTTTCGCTCCGCTTGTCCAATGACTTCGTTCGCCCCTATCAACCGCCGCGCGGATTGCCGGGGGCGGAGTCGAAACCGTCGAGGACGAAGGCGTTGTTGTGGCAACAATGGCGGCAGATGGCGCCGGTGGCGATCCCGCTATTTTCGATTGCGCTCGTGTCGCTACTGCTTTTCAAGCTCGTCCCGACGCGGATTCATGGAACTCAAGGTTGGCTCTCTGGGATGGCCGAGTTTGCACCCCTGTTTTTGTCTCTTGCTGTCATTTGGCTGGGGGGGGCGACATTTTATGGCGATGCGGTTCGCCGGCGTTGTGCGTACTTTGCGGATCGTGGCATCTCACCGACCGCTGTGTGGTGGACGCGATTGGCGGTGCCGGCGCTGTTTTGCCTTGTCGTTGGGGGATTGATGCTGATTCCGTCTTCTTCCGCCGCGCAGCAAAGCGACCGCAGCAATGACTTCCAAGGCAGTTTGCTGTTTGCCGCAGCACTTGCCGGTATTTTCGTCGTCAGCCAATTTGCGTCGCAGATCACGCATCGTCCCGTGTTGGGTTTTCTGGTGGCTCCGGTGGCGGTGGTTCTCTACTACATGTTCGTGGCGATGACGGCTGTCGTCTATGACCTTTATGCTGGTGCGATGGCTCTTGCTCTACCGGTGCTTTTGTTTGCCACTTGGCGAATGACGCCACGCTGGCTCGAAGGACGTTTTGGAACAGGTTTCTACGCGCGGGCGTTTGGATATGCGGCCCTCGCCTTGGTCTTGCCCTGGACGTTGATCCTTGCTTCACGGGTGATCACGACGCCGGCATTCGATGGCGAATGGCGGACCGCGATGTTCCACAAAAGCGAGGCTCGGTTGAGCGTTGTGGAGCAGAACCTTGAAGAGCATCCGCCGATGGAGATTGACTCCCAGGCGTATGACTACGGCCTTGGGCAATACCCCTTTACCGATCTGACCGATATCAAGAAACGACTGGAACAGGAGTTGGCGGATGAGGAAGGAATCGGGCGTCACGTCAGCTTTCCGCAGCTTGAATTTGTTGCGAGAAATCTGGTGGATTTGCAGCAGAACGAGGGTCTGAGTCGGGAAGAATCAGACGACGTTCAGCGGATGGCGATGAAAACCCTTGCAAAATGGGCGCGAGCCAGTCGCGAACTCGTGCTGCGGTACAGCGTTTCTAGCGCCGTCGTGTCCCAAATTGCGGAGCCGGCGGAGAGGCTGTTGGTCGAACAGTTCCACGATGGACTGGGTACCCCCGAACAACTTGGCGAGATCGTCGCGATGATTCCGGATGCGGAATTGCGGAAGAAATCACGCGAGCTCAAGTTGATCCAAGAATGGCAAGCCTATCAGGTTGCGCCTTGGTATCGTGATCCATCTGGCTACCAAAAGTCATTCTTGGGGCAACCCGTCGGGGTTGGAGTCGCATGGTTGCCGCTGGAACGTCGGCGATCGGATCGATTTCTGGATCAAGCGGTGAAGGTGACACTGGATGGTCTGAAGAATGGGTTGCCCGCCAAGGCATCTGTCGCCTACGAACGACGGCGAGCCTTGTGGGGACAAATGGTGGGTCCTAGATGGAGAAAAGGGGGGCTGACCCAGGTGTTTAGCCGTTTTCTCGATCGTTGGACGCTGGATCATGAAATGGCGATCGCCGATCTTCGCGCGAGATATCCGGCCAATTGATGCAGTGGGTTTTGGGAAAGCATCCTTGCATCCTCACCGAAAAGACTCCCAATTCGACCTATTCCACCACGGCTGCCTTCGCGGCTGCGTAACGATTTTCAGCTTGGTGGTTGTTGGCGGTGGTCTGGGATCCTTGGTTTAAGCTCACAAAGGTTTCGCGGGCATCACAATAGTCGAGTGCAACCATTCGCGTGGCCACGGGCAGTTCGAGGATTTGTTTGTCCGCATGCGGGTTGGTTCCTTCTCGGAGCAGTCGTTCGACCCACTGATTTGCCGGTTCGGAAGGCTTCGAGTCAAACAGGTTGGTGACATTTCGAACGAGTCCTGCAATGGCATTCGTACTTCGCGTGCTTTGGGCAGCTGCCCGTCGCAGCGCATCTTCTGCCGCTGCAAGTGACTTGGCTGCCCGCATCGCCTCGTTATCCCCAACGTCGTGGACTGCGACGACAAAGTTTGCCCGTCCGAGCGTTACCACGTCACGATCCCACCCTGCGAACGATTTCTGTTCGCTTTGAGCGATCACCGAGACATCGACCAACCCCGAACGCCATTGTTGCGGAACGCTGAGGGTCAAACGAAAGGTCTTCTCGCCTTCAAGCACTTGTTGCTCCGTCCATTTCAATTTGAAGTAAACGCCACGACCGCGATTGATGGTTCCGGAAGCCGTGACCGCTTGCACTGGAGCGACACGGTCGTATTGAAGTGATTCGATTTTCTTGCTGCCACGATCCATCCCCGCATTCCCTCGAGCGAGTTGTCCGTAGGTGCCGTCGATCGAAAGCCCGACCGACTCGCTACGCTCGTCCGTTTGCTTGATTTGAATCGGGCCTTGGATACCGCTGGCGACTTCGGTGCGTGGTGCGTAGTCAGCGACTTGGATTTCATCTCCGCGAGGTTGGCAGCGAACAATCCACTGGTCGATCTTTTTCGGATCGGGAGCGACAATCATTGAGGAGAGTCGAAGTTCGATGTCGACAAGCCGAGCGGAACCTTCGTCACATGCACTGGGGACCGCAGCAGTGACTAAGGGAAGGTCAAAGAAGATCTCGGGCGAGTTGGCGTGGTTGGCGGCACGCAGCTGGGCGGTGGGTGCGCACAGGATGCTGGCGATGGTGACGAGCGTGTACGCAAAGTAGGGGCGAAACATCCGAGTTCTCCTTTTTCCGGGTCGGTGGGACATGCCGGATTCATTCCGGATCACCCCATCGTGATGGGGTCTGCAATTCCATCTTGGAAAAAGGTCTCGCGATCGAGTCGCGTGACGAAAGCAATCTAGGAGCCAGGCGGGATGTGTCAACGGAGACTTCGACCGCAGTCGTGTCTATTGGATTCACGGACGAACGTCGTGAAACAGAAGGGGGAGTTCAGGCTTCGAGAACGTCCGATTTTGAATGGCCAGCTAAACTCCAACCGCGTGAAACATTTTTAGCTGTGCATTCTGACAAGCGTTGATCCGTCACTGATGATTTCGCTTTCCGAGGCGGACAGTTGGTCTAACCGCTCGCGGACCGTCGGTCGTGGCGCAAAGTGTTCGGCCAACCGGACGTAGGTCGAATGATGGCGAGCCTCGCTTTCAAACAGGCTCTCGTAAAAGTCGGCAAGCTCGGCATCACGGTCACGGATGTGTTCGGCGAGCAAACTGAATCGTTCACAGCTCCTCGCTTCGATGAGGGATGCAACCAACAACCGATCGACAGCCCGATGCGGTTCGGAAGGCCGGACGAGTTGGTTTAGTCGTCGACCGTAAGGGCCAACCGCAAGCCGACGAAACCGGATCCCCCGAGCGTCCAACCGTGCCAGAACCATTTCGAAATGCTCGAGCTCCTCTTCAACAATTTGCTTCATCTCATGACAGAGATCGCGGTTTTCGGTGTACGCATTGATCAGATTCATCGCGGTCGACGCGGCTTTCCGCTCACAATGGGCATGATCGATCAGCACTTCGTCGAGATTCTCATCGACTTGGGCAAGCCAGCGTTTTTGAGACGCGGTTTTGAGATGCAACATGATGATTCCGAGAACCGTTATTCCGAGAACAGTTATTCCGAGAACAGTGCTTTGGCGAACGAATCGGGATCGAACGGTGCGATGTCTTCGACCTTTTCGCCAAGGCCGACGAACTTGACGGGCAACGTGAACTGCTCGCGAATGGGTAAAATCACTCCCCCCTTCGCCGAACCATCCAGTTTCGCCAAGACGATCCCGGTGCAGCCGGCAGCTTCGCTGAACCCCTTGGCTTGGCTGATGGCGTTTTGGCCGGCTGTCGCGTCGAGAACCAAAAGGACTTCGTGCGGCGCCCCGTCGACTTTGTTCTCCACCACGCGGCGAATCTTTTCAAGCTGTTGCATGAGATTCGTTTGCGTTTGCAGTCGGCCGGCGGTGTCGATGATGACGACGTCGGCACCGGTTTCGATCGCGCGCTGGGCGGTTTGATAGGCGACGCTGGCCGGATCCGCGCCTTGATTCCCGGTGACAATGTCGCAGCCGATCCGGCCGGCCCAAACCGTCAGCTGTTCGACCGCAGCGGCGCGAAAGGTATCACCGGCGCCGAGCACCACCTTGTGGCCCGTATTGTGAAGGTGGTACGCGAGTTTGCCGATCGAAGTGGTTTTGCCGCTGCCGTTGACTCCGACGACTAAAATCACCGTCGGCGGCGAATCGGCGAATTGGAGCTCGGTCGATTCCTGAGCCAACATCGAGCGTGTTTGCTCGGTGATCGTCTCGAGCACTTCCTCAAGTTGGACGACTCGGCCGCGAAGTCGCGTTGCCACATCATCACGGATCGTTTCTGCCGGCCCGGTTCCCATATCGGTACGGATGAGCTTCGCAAACAGATCGTCCAGCAACGCATCGTCGACTAACCGGCCTTCACTTTTGAACAGGTCGCGGATATCGGTGTTCAGTGTGCGGCGGGTTTTCTGAAGCCCGGAACGCATTTTGGCAAAGAGGCCTGTCGACGACTTTTCTGTGCTGCGCTCACCGGAGCTTGGTGCCGGATCAACGTTTTCCGAGGACTCGGGTTTCTTGGATCGCCAAAACGCCATCGAGAGATTCACTTGCAAAAAAGGGGGCATTGGAAGCTGAGGACGACGATTCTGTCTGATCTTGGGCCGTTCGTACAGATACCGGTCACGTTGCCGCCCCTGATTCGGCCCAGTGGCGTCAAGCTGATCCGATTGCCGGTCTTTTCCGGATAGTCGCCGCATTTCTCCTATTTTCCGTGCTCGGAATATCTCTCCTGATAGTAACTTTCTCGCTAATGAGAAGGGATTGTGTAGTGGTTTCGGTACACACCCGATCCTATTTTTAACACGATGTTTCGCGATATCGGAGAGGCCCGTTTCCAATAGGTCACCGATACCATCCGTGAAGACTTAGCGTGGTGCTAGGAAGTCGAACGTCATCATTGGCGGAGTCCCCCTGGGGATTGCGTCAGGCGGATCACTCGACCTCGAGCGACCTGGAAGCGGGAATTTTTCTCGCGAGTCCCAATGGAGGTTCGATGGAATTGTCATTGGGGGCCACGCGGCGATTGCCAGAACATTAAACCACCCGCTACGGATTTTGGGGAGTAAAGACGACGATGAGAATTAGCAAACTCGCAATGATTGCCATGATTGCTTGCGGCATGAACGCCGCAAACGCATTCGGCGACCAAGCAACCGACATTTCACAGGTTTCTTTCTGCGCCGCAGAAAGCTGCGATTGTGGCGAGCCGGTTTGTGGCTGTGAGCCGATGGCTCCGAGCTGTGACAGTGGAAGCTGCGACAGCGGATGCGATTCGGCCGGTTGCCTCGATATGGGCTGTTTGGATATGGGGTGCCTGGGGGGTGAATGCTGCCTCGGCGACCCGTGGGAATTGTTTGGATCGACCGACAGCGGCTGGTCGGCCGGTGGTTGGATGCAATTGGGATACCATAGCAACGCCATCCCACTATTCAACAACCGTCCTGACGAAGTGCAGCTGCAACAAGCTTGGCTGTACGCTGAGAAAGCAATTGACACGTCCTGCGGTTTCGACATCGGTGGACGAATCGATTACCTCTATGGTACCGACGCTCAAAATACCCAAGCGTTCGGAATCGATAACAATCACTGGGACAATGGCTGGGACAATGGTTCCACCGACAATGGCTATGGGCATGCGATGCCGCAGTTGTACGCCGAAGCCGGCTATGGCGATTTGTCGGTCAAAGCAGGACACTTCTACACCATCATCGGTTGGGAAGTTGTCCAAGCGACCGGTAACTTCTTCTACAGCCATGCCTATACGATGAACAACAGCGAGCCGTTTACGCACACCGGTGCCTTGGCAACGTACAACGTGAACGACAACATCACCGCTTACGGTGGATACGTTCTCGGTTGGGACAGCGGTTTCGAGGACAATGGCGATGCATTCTTGGGCGGGTTGTCGGTCGGACTCTCCGACGACTTGACGGTCACCTACGCATCCGTTGGCGGTGTTTTCCAGAACAACCGAGCCGGGGGAACCGACAACTACGTCAAGGGCTACATGCAGTCGATCGTCGCCGACTTGGCACTTTCGGATAACCTTCAGTACATCTTCCAAACCGACTATTTGACCGCGGAAGACCGTGTCGGCGGAACCGTTGCAGAAACGTTTGATATCAACCAGTACTTGATCTACACCGTCAGCGATTGCTGGGCATTCGGTGGTCGTTTCGAATGGTACAACGAAGAAGGTATTTACTCGGCAGTGGGTGACAGCGCGGACATCTACGCCTTGACCCTGGGTGCGAACTACAAGCCTCACGCCAACGTCATCGTTCGTCCTGAAATCCGTTGGGATTGGGACAGCGACGAAGTTGCCGGTCTTGATGGCGACAGCCAAACGACCTTCGGTATTGACTCGATCTTTACTTTCTAAGTCGATGGCTTAGCAACGTGAAAGCTGAAAACCCGGTTGTCTGGTCCCCCAGACGACCGGGTTTTTTCGTTTGGCACCGCAGGGATCGGCTGACGAAAATGCGGGGGACCTGTCGGCAGCAAGTCAATTGGGAGCCAAGCTAGTCTAAGGATCGGTCATACAGTCGGTGGGTTTTGACCCGTGTCGCACCGCCCCGTTCGATGGTGCCGCGCGACAGCTTATTGCTCTCCAGAACCCAGGAAAATTCACCCACTTGGATCCCGAAATCGACCGCATCTGGCAAAATCCGCGATAGCGTGACCAGGCCGATTCCCCATTTCTGGTATTTCGGGAGGACGTTGGTGCTGATCAACCGCAGCCGGTCGATCTTGCGTTTTCCGGTTAGCAACCTCAGCCAGCCGAACGGAAAAAGCCGTCCGTCAATTTTTGAGATGATTTGGTTGTAATCGAGCAGCCCGAATCCGGCGCCGACCGGCTCGCCGTCAATCTCTGCGATGCTGGTCAGTTCGGGGACAATCAAGTGCTTCAATCCCGCGCTTTGCTCTGCGATTTCCGCTTCGCTCATCGGCACGTAGCCCCACGTTTTCTCAAGCGATCGATTGTAAATCTCTAAGAACGTACGGACATCCTTTTTGAAGTGCTTTCGATCGAGCGGGCGACAATTCACTTTGAATCGGCGAGTCGCTTCGTCGATCACGAACTTCAACTTTGGATCCAAATCCTTAATGATGTCGATATGGGCTTCGTAGCTAAAGAGATCCTGTGTCTTTTCAAAGCCCGATTCTTGATACAGCTTTTCGTAGTATTCGGGGTTGTAAGGGATCAGGAACGTTGGTGGTGAATCAAATCCATCGACTAAGAGTCCGACTTCATAGTTCAAGCTGGGGTGGACCGGGCCTCGCACATCGGTCATCCCTTGTTGGCGAAGCCAATCGAAGGCATGATCAAATAGCATCGCGGCCGCCTCGCGGTCGTCAAAACACTCAAAAAAGCCAACAAATCCACGTTGTTCCTCGTATCGCCGATTGTGGCCATGGTTGACGATGGCCAAAATCCGTCCCACCGGTCGGCTTCCTCGGCGGGCGATGAAGGCTTGGCGGTCGGCATCGTCATAGAACGGATGGTGTTTAAAACCGACGATTTTGCGTCGTTCGGACCAAATCGGTGGAACCCAGTGGGGATTGCCGCGATTGACTTCGCGTTCGACCTGCAAAAATTCCTTTTGGTCTCGCCGCGACGCGACGCCGTCACAGGTCAATGGGCCTTCAAGTCGAGCTCGTTCGTTCATCGTGTCTTTTTCTTTCTCGTATCCGGTGATTGGCAACAATCATCCAATCCTTATGAGCGATTCGCAACCACTCGTGATTCGAAGCCACTCCAATCCGACGGTTCGACGATTGATTCGTTTAAGGAGCAATCGTACACGACGGCGAGAAAAACGTCTGCTTGTCGATGGATGGCGGGAAACGAGGCAAGCGATCGACGCGGGATTGGAATTGATCGGTTGGTTTACTTGCGAGTCGACCGATTCGTCGGTTGGGGCGGATTTGCCGACAAGCACACGGCACCTGGTTTCTCATTCGGTGATGGAAAAAATCGCGTTTGGTCAATCGGCTCGCGGCATCGTGGCTGAGTTTTCGGAGCCGATTCGGTCGCTTGAAACGCTCGATTTGTCAGAGAATGCTCTGGTTTTGGTCCTCGATTGTCTCGAGAAACCGGGAAACATTGGGGCGGTGTTTCGCAGCGCCGATGCGGCGGGTGTGGAGGCCGTGGTGCTCTGTGGTGACGGCAGTGACCTTTACAACCCCAATGCGATTCGAAACAGCCTAGGGACGGTTTTTCGCATTCCGAGTGCGACCGGCAGCGAAAAGGAGGTGCAGCACTTTTTGGTTTCTCGTGGCATCCGGACGATCGCCGCGCGGGTCGAATCTTCGCAGCCATTGTGGCATGCGGACCTCTCCGGCCCGCTCGCGATCATCATGGGAAGCGAGTCGAAGGGGCTCGGAGATCGTTGGCAATCGGTTGCGGGACAGCCGATTCCGGGGGTTCGCGTTCCGATGTTTGGTGAGGTGGACAGCCTCAATGTGTCGGTCTCAGCCGCGGTGATGCTGTACGAGGCCCGGCGGCAACGGGAATCTCGCGGAGATTAGCAAAAATCTCGCCGGGTCCTCGCTGGTTGCATTCCGTTCACGATTACGAAGCCATTCCGCCGGCATTTGCGGACCCAAAATCGGTTTCTCGTGCACAACTGCTGCGATACGGTTGACCGATACATGCGATGGAAGCGACAGAATCGTTAATGTCATCGCAGGTGGGATCCGATACTTAGAGCAACCGGATGTTCGATGCTCTTTTGTATCGGCGTCTGAGGATGTGCCGAGGGGGGCCCATCCATTCGATCGCTCGGACGCAAGGATGCGGCATGCGTGACGTAAGAACGACACAAAGAATGAAAACTCGGTCTCGCCGACGAGCTCTGCTAAGCTTGTTGGTGATGGCTGTGGCTTCACCTGGCTATGCCGGTGAACCGTCAGCAGCCACGGCAGCAGCGCCGACGACGTCGATGCGGATGCTGCCACCGTTGCCGCTGCAACCGATCCAAACGGTGAGCCACGATGCCGATTCGAGAAGTCGAGTTCAGGCCAATCCGTTCTATGTCGATGACTCGGCAGGAAACGTTGACAATGCGATCTTGCTTGCTTCGGGGGACGACGCGCCGGCGGTTCGGCTAAAACCGATTGGTGCTGCGATTGGGTTGCATCCGATCGGAAGCCCCAAGATACCCGGTGCCGAGATGTTGATTGAATCCGTACCGCTTCCGGCGGTACAGACCAATCCATTGATCGAGTCGGTGCATCACGAAAACAATGACCTGGTCAATGCCGACGTGGAAGTGACCTTCCGCCCGCCAGTCAAACATGGTTCGGGATCGGCTCCGCCTTCGGCGGACGTTGCAACGGAATCACACGCTCCGGCGGATACGCAAGCCTTGGTCCCGATGGAGCCAGCGGAAAGCGAAATGGCCGAATCCGAACCGATTTGTTTTTCGTTTTCTGATTCTTCGGATTCGATGACGATTGAGGCACGCACCGAATCTGCCGATTCCTTTGCGAGCCACCTGCAAAAGCCAATCGGGCCAGAACCCGTGGCGGATCAACCGTTGGTCAAGCAGCGGTTGGACATCGTTCCCGTCGTTCTCGACGAGCAACCCTCGGTAACCGAAGCGATCGACACGGACTTGGTCCACGAATCAAACGATGTCGACTCGTCAAGCATGGTAGGCGGTCCAAGTGTATTGGCCATGCCACCGATGGCAACGGACCATGAACCCAACTCGGCCGAACCGATCCTGATGATGGAACCCGAGGACCTGCTACAGGCTCCCGTGCGAGAAGCATTGATGCTGGGTGAGGGGCAACAAGCCAACCAACTACTCAAGAAACGCTATCGGCCACCGGTTGCGGTCGAGTCGCCGCCGGCAAGCTTCCAACGACCTGAACTTGATGCAACGGCATCCATCGTTCGGCCGACGGTACAAGCGGTCCGGGCACCGGTGTTGACGGAAAACTCCAATCGCGATCGGGGTGCAGCGACCGAGTTCAAGCATGGAACTCAACCCTTGGCCGGGACAGGCACTCACAACAAGCCAACACCGCTGTACATCAGTCGTGCTCAGGTGCGGTCGTTGACCATCCAGGGTGAACTACGACGAGTCAGCGTTGGGGACCAAAGCGTTTGCCGTGCACTCGCATCCGGATCAAATCAAATCAAGTTGATCGGTGCGGGCAATGGGGTGACACGGTTGGTCGTCTGGGCTGACACGGCGGATGCTTCGCCGACAAAGGTTCGCCATTTTGATATCCACGTTCAAGACGCGGTTGATGCCAGCGGTGATGCCGTCGGCGACAAAGTCAGCATGCTGAACCGAACGATTGGAGAAACGTTTCCTAGCAGCAACGTGCAGGTGCAACAGGAGGGCAACGATCTTGTCATCCGAGGCCATTGTACGAGCGAAGAGACGGCAAAGAAAATCGTTCGCATGGTTCGCAAGACCTGCTTGATTCCTGTTCGCGATGAACTCAACGTACGCTGAGTATAGATTCGCAAAAATTTTTCTCGAGTATTCCAACCACCAACCGGTCACACCCTGCGGTGCAACTTTACGCACTACGAGTCTACGAGGTACGATCATGAAGATCCGTTCGACACACAAACGCTTCGGTAGCATAGCCGCTCGCACGTTCGCGGCTTGCGGGCTCCTAGCCGGCACCTTGGTCGTTTCCAACGTTCACGCCCAAACGGGATTGTTCGGCAATTTTCAATCGCCGTCCAAAACATCACCGAGTCAAACGGCTCCAAAGTCCATCATGCACGGGGATCAAGAGTTCCACGTGATGACCGCGGACGGCGTGCCGACAGCGGCGAGTGCCGGGCGTGTTGCGACCGTCGGAAGTTTGCCGGCGAGCGAAATGACAGGGGGCGTGGCGCAAACCAGCTGCTTGTCCTGTGGCACGAGTTGTGGTGGAGCATGCGGCGGTTACAGCGGCATGGGAGACCTGTACGGGGCTGGCTCGTGTGGCACCGGGAACTGTGGCAATTACGGCGGCTATGGTGACAGCTATGGTGGCTTCGGTGAAGGCTATGGTTCGGTTTGTGGAACGCCATGCAAACCCTATTGCTACGTCTCGGTCGAAGCCCTTTATATGGAACACCAAGGCGATCAGCCAAACCTTTGGAATTCGGGTTTCGAATATCCGGAGTTTGATTTTCAATGGGGCTCACGAATCACGATCGGATCGGTTCCTGATTGTGTCCACGGCTGGGAGGCCGCCTACGTCGGGCCGTTCGACTGGAACCTTGCATCGGCTTCAACGTTTGCCTCTCGTGATCTGGTGAACATCTCCAATGCATTGTCACTGGCGGCGGTTCCAGCTGCACAGAATCCGTTCCTTGATGTCGTCGGTCACGGTTCGCAGTACGACGTCGAATACTGGAGCCTAGAGGCCAACAAGACGCTGGTGGGTTGGGACGTGGCCAAGATCCTTTACGGTGCTCGCTACATTGATTACAGCGAAGAGTTCAACCAAAGCGTTGTTAATGGTAATGGCGTGCAGGGTTTCATGAAAAGCACGACGGGCAACTCGCTGGTGGGTGGCCAAATTGGCCTCGACATGCTGTACCCGGTTTCCTGCCACGGCTACATGGATCTCCGCGGTCGGGCAGGTGCTTACATGAACATTGCCGACGCCGATATGATCGCCGTTTCCTTCGCTGCGGCTCCTAACAATGCGTCAGGAGTGCTGATGAACGACGACGATATCGACTTGGCCGGCGTGTTCGAAATCGGTACCGGTTACCGATATCAGCTAGGGGAAATGTTGTCCGTCCGAGCGGGTGTCGAAGCATGGTACATCACCGGCATCGCAAGTGCTCCGGAACAAATGGTCTCGGTCATCAATGCAGGGCCTCGCCAAAATGTTGATACCGGCGAATCCTTCTTCGTGCTTGGCTATAACTTTGGTGTCCAAGTGAAATATTAGTCGCACGAAAACGCTGATATCGAAATGGAAAAAGGACAGGACTTCGGCCTGTCCTTTTTTTGTGCGCGGACCGCCGAACCGCTACTCGCTCCATTGGCTGATCGGCGTCAATTCCACTTTGCGGAATTCCACTTCAGACCCTTCGGCCTGTAACGCGATTTGGCCTTCGTTGGCGGTGCAGTCAAAACCATGATTGACAAGATCGCCGTTGACCCAAACCTTGATGGCATTGCCGAGGCATTCGATCAGCATCGTGTTCCACTCGCCCACCGGCTTCTCGGAGCCCTCGGTCAAGTTCTTAATGCGCCGGAGCTTGCCCTCCGTTGTCCCCCAGTCCTTTTTAACGCCACGACGCGTTTCCATATCGGGGACCGCGATGTCTTCGCAGATGCACCAGAAATCGCCGGCATTTTCGTGCATCATTTGCACCTCGATCGACTGAGGAAACATGGCGTACAACGATCGCGGGGTTGAGGCAAAGACCAACACGCCACAGTTGCCTGGCTTCGCCGCAAAACGGTACTGAACTTCCAATCGAAAATCTTTGTACTCCGCATCGGTGATCAAATGGCCTGGTGGATTCCCCATGCTGACCAGCATCCCGTCACGGACCTGGAACGATGCCTTTGCGTTTGGGTCTTTGTCTTTGGCCGGAACGTCAACGTGCCAACCCTGCAGGTCGGTGCCATTGAACAGGCTCTTCGTCCCCTCGGCTGCCGTCGCCGACGGCACGAGCGCCGCGGTTGAGAATGCGGCAACGCAGAAAAGAGAAACGCACCATTTGATCTTCATTTGTGTTTCCTTTGAAGCAAAACAGGGGAGAAATTTGAAGGGAGGATTCTTGATATTCTACTGCATCGATGCCCCAGATGTCGTCGGATGCACGAGTCCGTGCCGCGTCGTGACAGCCTGGCCCCCCCGTTTGAAAACGAAGTCACTTTTGCGTGGCGAGGTTTGCCCTTAACTTCCCGACGAGAATCGGAGCAGTGCGTACTTCTTCTTGCCGCGTCTCAGCACCATCACCGTCTCGCTTGCTAAGTCCTTCTCCGTCAAGCGATGGTTCATGTCGCTCAACCTTCGATTGTTCAAATAGGCACTCCCCTCCTTGATCGCTCGCCGTGCTTCACTGCTGCTACTGACCAGCCCCGACGTCTGCAGTGCCTCGACGATCCACCATCCGTCTTGGGTGAGCAGGTTTCGGTCCGCTTCATTACTGGGCACATCCGCGAAAATTTGACCTAACTGGGCATCGGTTGCCTTTTCGATTTCGCCGCCAAACAGAATGCGGGTCGCGCGCTCGGCCGATGCAATGCCATCGGTTCCATGAACCAATTCGGTCATCCACTGTGCCAATCGCTTCTGACCCGCGCGGCGACCCGGGTCCGAAGTGGTTTGTTCGGCGAGCGAATCGTATTCCTCTCTCTCGATTTCGGTTAAGTACGCAATGCATCGCATCACGTCGGCGTCGTCGACATTGATCCAGTATTGGTAGAACTCGTAAGGGCTGGTTCGATCGGGATCGAGCCAAATCGCTCCTTTTTCAGTCTTGCCCATTTTGCGACCGTCACTGGTCGTCAAAAGCGGCGCCGTCAAGCCGAAGAGTTGCTTGCCTAGCATTCGGCGTCCCAGATCAATGCCAGCGGTGATGTTGCCCCACTGGTCACTACCGCCCGCCTGGATCCGGCACTCGTGTTCCCGGCAAAGGTATACGAAGTCATAGGCTTGTAGCAGCATGTAGCTGAATTCGGTGTAGCTCAATCCTGCTTCGCTATCGAGTCGCGATCGAACGGACTCTTTGCCCATCATTGCACCGACTGGAAAGTTTTTGCCGACGTCTCGGAGGAATTCAAGGTACGAGTAGCCTTGCATCCAATCGAAATTGTTCAACAGCTTGGCTCCGCCACTGCCGTCAAAGTCGAGGAACTGTTTCATCTGCTGGCCGACTCCGTTTACATTCGATTGCAACTGCTGCGGAGAAAGCAGGTTTCGTTCTTCGCTCTTGCCACTGGGGTCACCAATCATGCCGGTCGCCCCGCCCACGAGCGCGATGGGACGATGGCCAGCTCGTTGAAACCGACGCAGCATCATCACTTGCATCAAGTGGCCGACATGCAGGCTGGAGGCCGTTGGGTCGAAGCCGATGTAGATCGTTTGCGGTCCGCTTTGCAGCAACTTTCCCAGTTCAGCTTCATCGGTGGTTTGATGGATCAGCCCTCGCCAACGGAGGTCTTCGATGAGGTTGGTTTTTGTCATGATGGTTTTTGGCAAGCCAAGATGGCTTCGGCTACGAGTAAGTCTTCGGGGTGAGTGATTTTGATGTTGTCGGCTCCACCGTGCACCAATGCAACCGGATGGCCCATTCGCTCGACCAACTCGGCATCATCGGTGGCGGGTCGTCCACGGTATCGTTGGTAAGCACGTTGGAGCAGATCGAGATGGAAGACCTGAGGCGTCAAGGCGACCCAAAGTTCACGCCGGTCGACGGTGAGAGAGTCGTCGCCCGCATTGATTTGGCGTTTGAGGGTTCCTGCAACAGGCGTTGCCAAGAGGGCGGCACCGGTTTGATAAGCTCGCTGAAAAACGGCTGACAAATCGGCGGCACGGACCAACGGCCGGGCGGCGTCGTGAATCGCGACCATTTCGATCGATTTGTCGCCGCTCACGCAGTCCAATCCCGCCAAGACGCTGTCGGTTCGCTGCTTGCCGCCGAGCACGCATTCGATACTCAACTGCTTGACCCACGGCGCGAATCGGTCTTCAAACGCGGTGCGGTCATGTTCGGAAACTGCCAGCACAATTCGGCCAATCTCCGGCTGATTTGCGAGCGTTCGAGCGGCATGAAACCAAATCGGCTCTCCGGCGAGCAACGCGAAAAGCTTGTTTTCGTGGCTTCCAAACCTTCGCCCGCTTCCCGCGGCAGGCAAAATCGCCGCAATACTGCTCTCCTTCGGTCGAGGCGGGGCATCGTCAATCATGGAGGGGCCGTCCTGCAGGGGGCGCCGTCCCGCAGGGGGGCAAGGAGACGCAGAAAACTGTCAAAAACTCGGTCAGTCGGCAATCGTAAAGTTCAGGGCAAGTGCGTACAATTGCCCTGACTTTTCAACCAACGCCACCCGCGGAGCCAACGGAACATGCCCGAACTGAAAACTACTGACGAAATGAGTGGATTGCGTCGTTCACCGGAAAACACGTGTTGTGGGTTTCGTCGTTACGGTGGCATGGCGTTGGTCTTGGTTGCCGTGGCCAGCACCTGTGCCGCCAGCTACTTTGCCGGTCGAGCCGCGACACCGACTCCGGTCGTTTTTCCACCGATCGATGCCACCGCAGCCGTCAACAGTGAAAATTACTCGATGGCAACGGGCGACGTCAGCGAAGATGCAGAAGGCCTGTTTGTGCTCGATCATAATTCAGGACTGCTGCAGTGTTCGGTGATTTATCCTCGTGCAGGACGGTTCATGGCAAGTTTCACGGCTCAAGTGGGTGAAGCGTTGGCAGTTGGCGGCAAAGGAGGCAACTACGTGATGTTGACCGGTCGGGCCGATTTTCCACGTTCAAGTAGTACGCCTGCTGCTCCCTCGGTGGTCTACGTACTTGACACCGCCACCGGCAATTATGCCTGCTACGGTATCCCGTTCAACAAGGTCTTCGTCAGTTCGAATCGTCCACAAGCGGGAGCACTTGTCTTGATTGCAACCGGATCCGCGAACCCGATCCTCGATCGAGACGCGATCCGTTAACGACCTTGAAATGACGATTTGTTTTTTCTTGTTTTGCCTCTTATGACCAATGGATTGAATGTGAGCCACGGACTTAATCAGGCTCAGGCGGAAGCTGTCGATACGTTGTCCGGTCCGATGTTGGTGCTCGCGGGTGCGGGTACCGGCAAGACCCGGGTGGTTACGTTTCGGATTGCCAACCTGATTCGCAATGGCACGCCTCCGGATCGCATTTTGGCGATGACGTTTACCAATAAGGCCGCCGGCGAAATGCAAGAGCGGATTGGTGAATTGATAGGGTCGAAAAAAAAGCGAAATCCGAAGCGTGGCGAGGCGGCGGAACCGAAGCCGACGATCAGCACGTTCCATTCGCTCTGCGTGCGGATTCTTCGTCAACATGCTCCCACCTTAGGATTCCCTAAGAAGTTCTCGATCTACGATCGTAGTGACCAAGAGTCGCTCGCGCGTGGGATCCTCCGTGAGCTTCGTTTACCGGGGACGGCCTTGAAACCGGGCGATATGCTCGCGATCATTGGCGGGTGGAAGAACCAATCGGTGTTGCCCGACGAAGCGGCCATGAGTGCTTCAACCGACAAAGAGCATTTTGCCGCATCGGGTTATCGCCGTTATCAAGATGCTCTGCGTGCGCGAGCCGCGATGGATTTCGATGATCTGCTGCTGCATACCGAAACGCTGTTTCGCGAACACCACGATGTGCGCGATGCGGTGGCGTCCTTGTACGATCATGTCCTGGTCGATGAATACCAAGATACCAATGGTAGCCAATATCGGATCACTCGTGATTTGACGTTCAAGCATCGTAATTTCTGTGTCGTCGGTGATGATGATCAATCCATTTATGCTTGGCGCGGCGCCGATGTGACACACATCCTGAGCTTCACCCAAGACTGGCCGGATGCAAAAGTGGTTTGTCTTGAAGACAACTACCGTAGCACCGGTGCGATTTTGTCGATGGCCAACACGTTGATTCAATACAACACCGAACGACACGATAAGGTGTTGATCCCCAGTCGGCCTGATGGCATGCGGCCGCGTATCTTGCAACACAAAGACGAAACGGTCGAAGCAAAGCTGGTCGTCTCAGAGATTACGGAACTGATCAACAAAAAGCACATTCAACCACGTGATATCGCCATTCTTTTCCGTACCAATGAGCAACCACGGTTATTCGAAACGGAACTGCGAAAAGCGAACGTGCCGTACGTGATGATGGGCAGCCAATCGTTCTTTGATCGCCGTGAAATCCGTGATCTTCTGGCATTTTTAAAATGGATCGATCAACCGGACGATGAGATTTCCTTGCTGCGGATCATCAACACGCCGGCGCGTGGCTTGAGCAACAAGACGGTGCAGTTGTTGGTCAAACGGGCGGTTGAGCGAGGGGTGCCGGTGTGGCAAGTGATGCAAAACAACGCTGCGATCGCCGATCTATCACCAAGTGCTCGACGTGGAATCGCGGAACTGGAATCACTGGCTCACGATGTCCGCGAGCGGGCCGAGCATGATTCGCTGACCGACGCGATACGGACGATGCTCGAACGGACCGCCTATGCCGACGAGATCGCACGGCTCTATGATCAACCCGAAGAACGTGATGCGAGAATGGCGTCGATCGGCGATTTGACCAATGCGATCGGCGCGTATCAAGACAACAGCAGCGACCCGAGCTTGACCGGGTTCCTTTCCGACATCGCGCTGTCGGGACGCGAGATGGGAAATGAAAAGGACAAGATGGCGGCAAAGAACTCGGTTTGGCTATTAACGCTGCATGCGGCTAAGGGTCTCGAATTCCCCTACGTCTATATGGTTGGGATGGAAGAAGGGATCCTGCCGCACAGTCGATCCCTGAAAAGCGGTCGCGATGAAGATATCGCCGAAGAACGCCGTCTCTGCTACGTCGGAATCACACGAGCCCAAGAGAACCTCACCCTCTCGATGGCACTGACGCGGCGGAAATGGGGGAAACCGCGACCAACGACGCCAAGCCCGTTCTTGTACGAGATCACTGGTAAGGCGGACAACCCAGCTCGGAACAGGAAAGCACGGAAGCGACGGCTGGCGTAATCCCCGGCCAGCTGAGCCGAATATCGCCACCGATCAATTTACACACCCACCGCTTGCCGCTGGTGCCCTGGGCAATCCGTTCGATGTGTGGGGTCACACGAAGGCTTAAGTCACTGAACATGCCGCGTAGCTTGGCGGGATCGATGTCGGCTAGTTCGGTTTGTGCCGCTATCAAATTGTCGTACATTCGGCTTGCCGTCTTGGCGATCGCCAACGCTCGCTCCTGACCATTGCCGCTCAGTGCATCGGTCTTTTCGGCTTCATCGGCCGCGATCACGTCTTTGAGCCTCCGAATTTCGGCTGTGACGATCGGAACCATATCGTCGTCAACGATTAACAACCGTTTTTCCATCCGTTGCAATTTGCCCTTCGCGTTTGCAATCGATCGATCGAGCTTGTTACCCGTTTTGCTCGCTTCCTGGTGTCGGCGCCCCATATCGATCAGGATGGCATCCATAACCGTACGCTGATTTGCCTCGAAAAATTCAGTTAACCGGCCAAGCACAGCGTCGATCACTTCACACTCATTGACCACGTATCGCGGGCAATCGGAAAGAGCCTCACCGTAGCCGCTGCAAACGTAGATTCTATTGCCACGATGGGTGGTCCCGTGGAAAGGGTGCCCACAGTGCTCGCAAGTGACCATACCCGTCAAAGCGAACACACTGCCCGTTTTCTCCGATGGGCTGCAGTGCTTCCGATTCGTTTTCATCTGGTCTTGCACGGCATTGAACAGATCAGCGGACACCAGAGCCTCATGATTATTCGGGATGATGTTCCACTGATCTCGCGGCAACGTGACCCGTTTTTTGTCGATGATCGATATTTTGTTGCTGGTGAATTCGCCAAGGTAAACGCGATTTTTTAGGGTGTTCCGCAAGCCACCACGGGACCGCCTACCGTAGCCACGACCATCGAGCCAGTCGATCAAATCGGTCAAGCTTTCACCCCCCGCATATCGCTCAAACAGTGTTCTAAGAATCTCGGCGGTCTCGGGGTCCGGTGTCAGCTTGCCACCCGAGTCAACCGCGTAGCCAAATGGTATTTTGCCCCCCGTGGTCTTCCCTTTTAAGCCTGCATTCCGCCGACCCCGCTTCACGTTTTTTGACAGGTCACGGAGAAACTGAGCCTTGCCCATTTGGCGAGCCATCACACCCAGCTGATCGGATAGCTCGCCCCACTCAAGAATGCCATCGTTGCAAGTGTGAACGAAAACACCAGCGGTTCGTAACGTCTTCATATACGCTGCAGAATCGATCAAATCGCCACGCGATAATCTGTCCTGGTTCCAACAAAGCACACCCTCGAAACGGCTCAGAACCGAATCGGTGAGCAGCTGTTGATACCCTGGCCGGTCTTCGCAATCCCCACTGAGCCCGATGTCGGAATACTCGGTGACGATGTCGTATCCCTCTCGCTCAGCAAGCTTAGCGATCTCGGCTCTTTGCTGTTCGGGTGAGGTTTCGGATTGCTTGTCCGATGAGCAGCGGATGTATGCCGCTACTCGTCGTCGTCGTTTCGCCATCGTAGATACTCACTTTCTCGTTAGTGGTCTCAACTCTCGAAAAACGTAAAATGGGGCAACAGTCGAGAAACTGCTTTCGGTAGCGAGCCTAGCCCCACCACATCTTACCATTCACAAGCAGTTTCACAAAATGTCACCCCAACCAGACGATCCAACTCCCGAAGAGATCGAAGCAGCCTGTGCCGCGATTCGGGCGTCGTTGTGACGTTACCGCGTCCACGGGGAGTCTGAGTAGATGGTCGGCACGGGGGTGAGTCGTCGGCAGGAATTGCCCGATTGGCACCAAACTTGGGTCATCGTATTGCGGTGCGTGCACCCATGCTCATTCGCACGCTGTGATGTGCCTAACCGCACGAAACGAGAATCGGTCGTCATCGCCGAGCGGAAACGTCAACTAATTGCAGGAAATACGCAAAATTGGCGTAAAACTGCCCGCCAAATGTTTACCTGCTTTACCATCGCGACTCTAATGGGGGTGCAGGGAGCACCGATTGCGGTGGATTCGCAGATGTGTTTTTCGTAGCTCAACAACACACAGATTCATGAAATGATGAGGTCCACTTCAATCGTGATAGTCTGCTTGGCGACGCTGGTCGCTAGTGCAGGCAATGTATCAGCGGGGATTATGACTTCTCCGTTTGAGGTGGACTCGTTCGCAAATGTCGATGCGAGCAGCTTTCCAATAACGAATCCTGACGACGAGGATTCCAAGCTCCTTGATGCATTGCAACAAACATTCGGCATGAGCTGCCAGTCCAATCCCAGCGTCGATAACACGCCGCCAGTTTGTGTCGGTATCTTTGACTACCCGTCCGTTGAAGACGAATTGTGTCAATGGCTAGTCAGCCATCGCCATCTAGTGATTCCAGGTCTAATACCAATATGCCTGCTGAAGGTTCCGATTGAAGTCGTGTGATTGAATCCAACTTTTTTACACGGCAACTACATTTCAGACACTTTCAGTATTGGAACAAAACTATGACACTCAAAATAAGACTTGGCATCGCGTGTATGGCGGTACTGGCGGCTACGGCGGGGCAGGTGCAAGCGGGAACCATGACCTTCAACACGAGCGATTCCCAGTTCGACAGCGGAATCAATAATCAGGGCTGGTGGAGCGACACCCGACCTAACAATAATTCAAACGAAAATTACTTTACTGGATCTGCTAGCTCGAGTGTCTTACGCTCATTTTTCACGTTTGATCTGTCCAGTTTGAGTGGGACAGTGACATCCGCCACCCTATCCCTTCGACGGTTCGATTTCATCTCCGACGAGGGTTCCGAGACTTTGGGTTTTTTTGACGTATTGACAGATGCTGCGACCCTAAATAACAACGTCGGCAGTAGTGCCGCAATATTTGCGGATCTCGGTACGGGTGTCAGTTACGGTTCGTTTACGCTTGATGTCGCTACTACGCCTGACGTGCTAACATTCAATCTGAATGCGAACGCGTTGGCAGACATTCAGTCCGCCCAGGGCGGGTTTTTCTCGATAGGGGGAAGCTTGCTCACCGACGATGGAAACGACAGGATTTTTTCGAGTAGCGGTGCTTTTGACCCTCATTCGCTAACCGTTGTTACCACCTCCGCTGGTGCCGTCCCCGAACCCACCTCCCTCGCCATCTTCGGCTTCGGTGCATTCGGGCTAGCAGGGTTCCGACGACGAAAGCAAAAGCAGAACGCGTAACACTAACGCGACTATCGATTCTCATCACGGGCGTCCTTCGGGTCGCCCGTTTTTCAGTTGACATTGGTCCGTAGAGCCCCAATGGGTTATACAGCGCCACCATGAACATGTTGTGACGTTACGGCGGATCCTGGAAGGACAAGGCGTCAACAGCGATCAATCCGACGGACCCCGGTAGAGCCTCGATCTCGCGTCATCGCTCAAGACAACAGCCACGATCTTGCCCTCACGATCGGTAGCGAATCGAACAGCACAGCTTGCAAGAATCGGCTCAATCATTGTTCATACGCTCCACAGTTACGCCACCATCGCCATCGGGATCATAGGACGCTAGGAATATGGACCACGGGTCTTCGCTGTTCAACTCACGCAAGAGAATGAACTTCTTGTAGCCGGTTTCGGATCCCGGCTCAGTCTTGCACGTAGCCAACGCCATCGCACAAGCCTCCAGCGTTTCGCCACGAATCGCGGTTATCGGGCTGCCTGCCAAGATGGTTCGTGTTTCAAAAAAACTCAAGCGAGCACCTCGGATCGAATGATCGGACGCTCGCCTTCGGTCACCGTTTCGGACCAAAGCTTGTGTCTTCGCCAAGGGCCAGCAGCGGATGCCGCGATGTCGAGCACAAAAAGTATCTTGCCGCCAGGACCGCAAACCGCGCTATCGTAACCCGTCGTGGCGAGACGCCACTCGACCGTCAGCGATTCCGACCAATCGTCAGGGCAATCGAGCCGAACGGGTGACGTGCTGATCGTTTTCAAATACCAAGTTTTCATGCGGCTCACTTTGTAAAAAATGCCGGAAGGGGTCCCCACCCCTTCCGGCAAATCGACCACAGCAGATGAATACCGCGGCCGACCTCGGGTTACGAGACTTTTGTCTTGACGATGCTCAGCGGATCGAAGCGAGCAATTCCGAAGTCGGCAAAGCCACGGAAACTCAGTCCGCCTCCGGTGCATCCCATTGATTCAATGATCGGGGCAACAGACGTTTGCGGTGCCAAAACGGCGATTTGAATCGGCGCGAAGTCTTGCTCAATTCGGCACAAATACCAATTCGCGAGATCGCTTTCGCTTTGCCTTAAGTAGGGGCCGCGAGCCGCTGTGAACCGTCCTTGCCACGGGTTGCCGGTCAAGTAGACTTCGTCCTCGGCGGTGCTTCGCATCTCTTTTGATTTGCTGATCGCTTGGGCCGTGATGTGATCACGAGCACCGGTCACGAGGACATGGCTGGGCTCGACATCGATGGGGGTGCCATCGGTGCCGACAGCACGATTGATCAGCGTCAGGTACGCGGTGTCCAAACTTTCAAGGCTGATCGCGTCGCCGTTGATCAGTCCTGTGCCAAGCCACGTTTCGGTAGCGGTCGAGCTCAGCAGCTTCGACACCTCCGATTCAAGCGTGTGTTTTGCCAGCCGGCCCAGCATTTTTGGGACCGCGAGAATTTGATCGAGATCGTCGTTCCGGAGCATCTGAGGGGTGATTGAATACAATTTTCCCCAGGTTTCAACCTGATTCTCGTAGGTGTCGTCGGTGAGACTGCCATGCTCGATCTCGCCGGATGCCGGGACCTGCTTCATCGGTCCATCGATCGACATGCGGCATCGGCTGAATTTCTTAAAATCGGCCGTCGATGTGACTGGGAAAAGATCGGAGATGCCAGGCAATTCTTGGTAAGCACCTAGTGCCGCCTTGTTGGCAAGGTTCGACAGAATGCCTGGAAGGCTGATCGTCGAGTACCCCGGTGCAGACGCTTGCACCAACGGTTGCCGCATTGCTTCTTGGATGTGTGAAGCTTGCACTCGACCTTCAATGCCCAGGCTCGCACGGATCAGATCATGCAGTCCGGTCTTGCGATTGGATTGCTCAAGCGTTTCGGGCGAGAAGGTCGATTCGAGGAAGCTTTTTGGAAACGCTCCGGAGCTGCGGGCAAGCGAGCACTCGAGGACGTCGGCGTTGATATTTAGCATAGTATTTTTTTGAATTGAAGCTACGGTGACTGTAGAGCCGCGACTACGTTGATCGCGGATTGCTTGGAGTCGGTTGATCACGATACGGTCCCCCGCACTACTGCCAGCGGGTCAGCTTGTCCGCATCCGGTTGCGTGGTATACGACCAGCTCGGACCCCAGGACATTGAACCTCGATGGCTCCTCCAAAAAGGTCGGTTCCTCAGAACCGCTGAGCGATGCCAAGACCAATGGGGCCGCGATCTGATCGACTTTGGCTGCCAAATACCACTTGCCCGCGCTGACGCGGTTTGTCACAACAAGGCTCAGGTGTGACCAATTGTTACTCTGGCCGACAAGGGCTCGGGCTGCTGACTCTTGAGCCGGTGCAACGATGAGTGAGGTGGGTTGCCGATCACCAGGGTGACCTCGCAACAGAGCCGATGCTGCCTGGATTCCGGCAGCATCGAGATCAGCCGTTACCGCATTGGTGGCGGTGTAGCTGATCGAATTCTGCAGGGCTGCTGCTACAGTCTCCTCCGTTGTCCGCCTTGCGGCAGCTCCCATCTTTAGAGCGAGATCGACCAGCGAGCCAAGGGTATCGTTCCTGATCATTTGGCGGCTGAGCTGGATCTTGCCAGCGAATTGTTGGAGCTGCAGATCGGCGGCTGACTCGCTCACGTCGATCGAGATCGGCTCACCGCTTGCCGGTAGTTGCTCCAGGACATCGCCCAAATCAAGGCTGACGCCATGCGTTGCCGAAAAATTAGTCAGCGATGCCGGGATTGTGACCGCGGCGCTCAAGAGCTGGTTCGCTACGGCCGAGTAGCCCGCGAACAGAGCAGCGCTCGCCACATCGCTCAGGGCGACAGGGAGAGAAGCCGAGGAGAAGCCTGCTTGGATTGCTTCGGCGTCGCTGCGGAAAGTCTGACCACATGCGATCTCGGCGGCATCCGCCAAAGAGTGTGGTTCGATCTCATTCGGATCGACATCGAAGAATGCCGCGATCCGATCGATTGGGAGCCCAGCAGTGAGGCATAGGCCAGCAGCGAGATCGGCCTGCTCGGCCGAAGTAGGATATAGGTCGATTGACATAGTTTGCCATACGTTAGGAGTGTATAAGTGTACATCACTGTATTGATGATATCGGTCGTTGGCAAATAGTCAAACAGAAATCCATCAGATGGGGTATCAGGCTCGACCCAGGTCAGCCATCCGCCGGTTAAGCCTTGCGATGACATCGGCCGGGAGCCGGAGGATCGGTTGATGCTCGGGGGCCAACACCTCATCGTTCAACAGCGAGGTGTCCGTATCCCACTGCCGCGATTCCGCATCCGTGACCTTGGTCTTCGGCGCCGCTGTGATCTCTCGCCTGCAGTCGCGCGAACAGGTCGCCGGACAGTCGCTCCCCGGGCGGACCGATACGGCTGCTGGAGAGCCAGCGAGCGGTGGCGTATACCGAAACTGGGCAGTGATCGGGATAAACGTCTCACAGCCGAGGCATTGGATCTCGATCTGCCCTGAGCACAACCGTTTGCCGACGCTGGAGTGCTCCAAAATGGCCTGCCGGGGGTCAGCCGTGATTCGATACTTTCGACCCGCAAATTCCACTATTTCTGTCATTTTCTCTCACAATTTGTATGGCAAATAATGCCATGGAAACTAATTACGTCAATTGTTGGCTGTTCGCCGCGGCAGGCGGCATCCCACCTGGGCGGTCCGGAAGGACCCACATGAGGGGGTGGTCCTGGTGGTGCCGGGGGGCTGGCGTGCTGAGCTGGCATGCCTCCTCCGCGTGCGGTGTGGCCAGGGTGGTCAGGGATGTCAGGGTTGTTTCGAGGTTTGTTGCCGCACACACCACACACACATACACACATATACATATATTTATTTCTATATATTCAAAGGAGAAAAGACCCCTGACATCCCTGACCATGCCGCTATTTACGAGTAAAAACAGCCCTTCGATCCCTGACCGCACCCCTGACATACCCCTGACCGCACCCCTGACCGCCAGGGCATCATGACATCCCGAAGAACCAACTCCCTGTTTCGCTTGTTGTTGCCCCGCGTTGCGGGTTGATCCGGATACCCTTGACCGACTGCACTCGGTCACCTTCCACACGCGGCCGGCACTCCAGCAAACTTGGCTCGGTCGAGTACAGATCACGGAAGAACACATTCTCGGCCTTTGCCGTTTGCCCTACGAAAGGGCACCATTCCCGGTAGGCCATATAAATATCAGCCTTCGGCGTGATGGCATCTGGATACAACGTGCATCGGTCATCCAGGAATCGCCGTAACGGGCTAAACATTGATTCGACGGTCTCCCGCTGAGCGCGAGAGGATTCGGGCTCGATGAAGTGTCCACGCTCCCGTAGCCTCGCCAGCCCCACAAGAGCCCAGTTGAAGATGCCGCTGATCTCACCGGCGAGCATCTTCGCTCGCCCAAGGTCCTCCCTGCCTGTAAAGCTATTCCGCATGCTGATGAACAAAAAACGGCCAGCCAATGCGCCGCTATCGTCCCTGAGCGACGGCGCCATATTGCTAAACATTGAGATCTTCAAATTGAGCTTTTGCTCAGCAGCTGCTTTGATGTTCTTCCGGTTGACGTCAACGGGATCGCCTCCGCTGATCGCAAGCAGCCGTTCAACGGCGGCACCACGGTCAAGCTTGAAGCCCGCCCGCGCGTCAGTGATGTGCAGAGCCATCTTGTCCAGTGAGCTCTCAAGCCCAAATTCTCCCCCTAGGGATGACATGGCAGGGGTACTCACATTCCCCTTCCCCATGAGTGCGCTGAGGATGCGTTGGATTACTCCTTTTCCGCTGCGCGTCACGCCAATGATGAACAGAATCTTGTGGAGGTCACATTCCGCGGTGAGATGGTAGCCGAACCATTCCTGTAGTAGCTCGATCGATTCCGTATCATCACCAAACCATTCTCGAAGCGTCTCCTCCCAAAGCGGGCAGCGAGCATCGCAATCATAGTCATAATCGACACCACGGCTGGAGAACAAATTGGTCGAGGGCTTCGCGGTTTGGGTCGAGCCATCCCGCAGGATGTGGAGCATGACGTTGCGGAACGTGATCACGTTCCGCGGGTCTGGGAGTTCATCACCATCAGCGATCCAGGCAGGCATCGTAACACCAGCACCGACGCTAGTGATCGTGGCAAGCGCGTCAACGCAGTTTTTCACGAGCGCTGGCTTAACTTGCTCCGGTGCAGGGATTGGTTTCGGCACATCCTTGCCCGCCGCTATCGCCTTGCGTTCGCGTTCGCGGTTCTTACGCTTTCGCCAGTCCGCTTCAATGATCCACAGCGCGTCGGCTGCCTCCCGGGCTTCGAGCATCAACTCCCCGGTGTCAACCGTGCGGTATGCGACACCATCCCACTTCCAGAACACGCCGAGGTGGTATCGCAGCGTGAGGGCTCTTTGGTTCAACGGAGCGTAGCCATACTTCACGAGCATGTGGCGAGCGATCCGGTTTGCACAATTCCACGATTCGCTATTGATCGCTGCAACCAATCCCTCACCCCGTAGCAGGTGCTTCGGTGCGGGGAACACTGGATCCACACCGAAGATAGCCCGACATACTTCGGGATCGACATCGTACGAGATCGCCAGCGATGCCGGATTCGGGTTCTCTTGGTCCGCCAGATGCTCATTCATCAGTGCACATCTTTCTTTTTGGGTGGTGTCGATGCTTCGTCTAACCCTCATTTGATCCAAGTCCTCCCGTGTGAAACCAGGGTCAAAATCCTTTTTGTCCTCCACAGTGATCACATCGAACACTTCGCTCATATCGATCGGCATCTCTTTGCGGCAGAAGCTTGCCGCTGCCGTCCAATCGCCACTGAACCGTACCGTCACGAACACAGCTACATCGCTATACCACGCGTTTGATTGCCCTGGCCGTTCACCGAACAGCTCCCAGTTCTTCGAGTAAACTGTGATGCCGTTTCGGCCCTGCTCGGGGTGATCGTACTCGACACAGCTTTTCGCTGTGACGCCATCGCCGGGGCGTGTCCATGTTCCATCACCGCGATCCGTGCAACCGATTTCGGCCAGCAGATCGGCAACCGTGATGCCCTCGGCATCGATGTACCGTTCGATCGGGCCGCTGTCCGCATCCGCGCTACGGTGGACCGGCTCGGGCACAACGCCCCAACCGGTCATCGATAATTCATCGAGATCATATAGGCGATCCTGATGGCACTCGTAAAGCGTCACAGCATCGCCGTTGGAGCGTTTCGAGCCGACTGGCCTAACGACGCGCTCGGCGCCGTAGACAGCGTCTAGCTTGGCGTCAGGGTCAATAGCTTTGACGTGCTGTTCGAGTTCGCGTTGCAGGCTGGCAAATCGTCGATTGATCTCCCGTAGCTGTTCGGCATCCCGCACGATGACCGGCACTCTCAGAATCCAATAAAAATGGAACCCGCAACCGTCACGGGTCGAGACGATCATGGTCGGTGGGATCGACATACGGGCTACTGCCTCGAGCATTTGCTCACGAGTCAGATAGCCCGGTTTGCCAGCATCGCCGTCGAGGACTCCAGCGGTCACGACGGTCAATTCGTCGGACTGTCCGGCCATCCATAGGCTATTGCCGTTGCGCTCGGAGCGAGCCAGCATTTTGTCGGCATCGTACAAGGACGTTTTGATAAACAGCTCCCCGGATCCCGTGAACGCTTCGATAAATTCGGCAGCAGCGCCGATGTCGTTGGTCACGCTGCCCGGGTGAACGCGGACAGGGCCTCCGTCGACCTGCTCGGCGATGACGATGCGATCATTGCCTCTGAATTCATGCCGACCAAACAGCGCCTGTAGATAGCGGAGTGTTTGGCTTTGATCTTTTGCAAAATTAGTTGACTGACACATTGCTTTTGTTATCATTTGATTAGTGATCCTGAGAGGTGATGGCGGTGTGACTCGCCGGGAGATTTCGGGGTTAAGCCCGCGTAGGGCGCGACATGTTTAAATCGATGACAACAGCCAGCTGACTGATCAGCTGGCTGTTGTCGTTTGGGGTCAACTCACCGCAAGTCTGCGGATCGAGCGTCAATGAATCGCGTGACCGCTTGGACGGATGTGTAGAGAATGCGACCTAGTCTGATCGCCTCGAGTTTGGTGCCGTCGACACCACGAATCACCCAACGATTGAGCGATTTGCGGTCAGGTCGAGAACCCTCGGGAAAGAGGAGGGTTGCTTGGGCGAGCGTCACAATGTCCTCAGACATCAAACGCTGAGTGGTGGCCGTGATTTCCTTAGCTGCAGGCATGATAGGGACCTCTGATAGGTCACCAGCCACGCGAGAGCTACAGGAATGCTGGTGACCATAGATGGAGTCATCGCTGTCGCGTGACTCGGGTCCCGCGGGTCGAAGCAGCGTGTCGGCCCGCTATCGCTTCGCACCCCCAATCCGATGCCTGAGAGGTCCTGAGTGCCTGTATAGTACGGGTTCCCGGGCAGGTGTCAACCAATAATCCTGGTAGCATAAAGGGAAAGTCCCGCTTTATGTTGCCACTGCCCACGATAGAATCAGCTGCCCATCTGATGTGCGGAGTTGAACAGTCTGGTAAGGCGGACAATCCGAACAAGTACCGCAAAAAACGACGAACCTCGATCGTCCGGTAGCCTGGGCTTTCCCATGCAGTACACTACGCGGGAGCTCAGGCTTTCGCCCCGCAAACGTAACGGTCAGGTCCAACCATTCCACGAGTCCACTCACCTCCCTCCCCCGATTCCTCGATGCAGCCTTTTGATATTTCGAATCGAACAAGAGTGATTTTCGGCGAAGGCACGCTATCGCGACTCGGAGAACTTGCCGCTGAATTTCGACCTCGCTGCGTTTTGTTGGTCAGTGATCCGGGATTGATCGAAGCGGGGCACTTTGATGCTGCGGTCAAATCATTGACTCGCAGCGGATTGCATGTCGAATCGTTTCACGACTTTGCTGAGAACCCAACCTCCGATATGGTCGATGCCGGCGTTCGTCGTGCCGCGGAAGTTAAACCCGACTTGCTCGTCGGACTCGGTGGCGGTAGCAGTATGGATTGCTGCAAAGGCATCAACTTCGTCTACTCCTGCGGCGGGACGATTCACGATTATCAAGGTGTCGGGAAGGCAACCACCGATTTGTTGCCGATGATCGCAGTGCCGACCACGACCGGTACGGGAAGCGAAGCACAATCGTTTGCCTTAATCAGCGACGCAACCACTCATGTCAAAATGCCTTGCGGTGATCCGCGTGCGGCGTGTCGAATTGCGATTTTGGATCCCATCCTGACCGCGACGCAGCCCCAGCGGGTCGCAGCACTCACCGGCGTGGACGCAATTTCGCATGCGGTGGAAACCTACGTGACCCGTCGCCGCAATCCGATGTCCATCACCTATGCACGCCGCGCGTTTGGCTTGCTGGCACAGGGATTCCTTCGCTCGCTGAAGAATTCAAATGATTTCGAAGCTCGTAGTCAAATGCAACTTGGAGCTCATTTTGCCGGCATGGCGATCGAAACGTCGATGCTCGGAGCGGCTCATGCGACCGCTAACCCGTTGACGGCTCGATACGACATTGTCCATGGTCAAGCGGTTGGCATGATGCTGCCCGCGGTGATTCGCATGAATGGATCCCTACATGCGGAGTGGTACGCTGAACTGCTCGGCGAGGTTGAGCGGAGTTCAGCCCCTCACGATGCACCCGAGCGGCTCGCCCAGATGATGACTCAGTGGCTGCAAGACGCCGGCCTTGCCTGCTCACTTTCAGAACTCTCGATTCCCGAATCTGCGATCGATGCACTTGTCGAGGAAGCGCTCCAGCAGTGGACCGGAACATTCAATCCGATACCACTCGACCGAGAAAACGTCCGGCGGCTCTACGAAATGGTTGCCTAACCCGGATGATTCGCTGGAGTGGTAGGCTTTAGCCGATTGCGTGCTGGATCCTTGCGGAATCGGCTAGAGCATTTTTACGAAGGACGTAGGTTCTCGCGCACAAGGCAACGGGGGTGCCAGGAAGTGGTTACCAGGAAGATTTCCGACTCGACCTCTTGATCTTCCTGCCCAACGGGCGACGTTACAAGACTTCCGCAACAACCGAACGGTTGAACTCCAACGTCTATCCGATGATGCCGTCGATGACGTGCCCTTTGACATCGGTCAACCGCATGTCGCGGCCCCCGAAGCGGAAGGTCGAACGGGTGTGGTCCACGCCAAGGAGATGCAGGATCGTGGCGTGCAAGTCATGCACTTCGACTCGGTTTTCGATCGCTTTGTAGCCCCACTCGTCGGTCGCGCCGTAGATCGTGCCCGCTTTGACTCCGCCGCCTGCCAACCAAACCGTGAAACCAAAGGGGTTGTGGTCGCGGCCGTCTTTGCCTTGAGCAAACGGCGTACGACCAAACTCGCCCGCCCAAACCACCAAGGTGTCATCGAGTAGTCCACGTTGGCGAAGATCTTTCAGCAGGCCCGCAATCGGTTGGTCGACGGCACGGGCATTGTTTTCGTGGCCTTCCTTCAATTGACTATGTTGGTCCCATCGGTCGCCACCCACGGCAGGACAAGTCAACTCAATGAACCGGACGCCTCGTTCGACTAACCGGCGAGCCAAAATGCATTCCGCCGCGTAGATCCGTGTCGGCTCGTACTCGGCATCCATCCCATACATCGCCCGGATCGACGCCGGCTCTTCGTCGAGTGACATCAATTCGGGAACCGCCATTTGCATCTCATAAGCAAGCTCATAGTTGCGGATAGCGGACTCCAGTGAATCAGGTCTTCCGAAAGCGTCCAACGCCAAGTTGTCGAGTTGTTTCACCAGATTCAATTTGCTTGTCTGAATCTCGGCCGTCGCTTCACTTGGATGGATATTGGCGACTGCCGTTCCGGAGGGTTTGAAAACCGAACCTTGGTAGCTCGCCGGCAGGAATCCGCTTCCGAAGCAATCGAGTCCACCCGGCGGGATCAGGCCTCCATTGATCGCGACAAACCCCGGCAAGTTTTCACATTCGCTGCCGAGTCCATAATTGATCCATGCTCCCATACTGGGGCGTCCTTGCAGTCCGCTGCCGGTATGCAGGAAATAGTTGGCAAAGGTGTGTTCGGGAAATTCAGAAACCATCGATCGGACGACGGCCAGTTCATCGGCACATGTCGCGACATGCGGAAACAAATCGCTGATCGGGATCCCTGATTCACCGTAGGGTTTGAACTTCCAGGGACTTGCTAAGACCGTACCGTTGTTGTTGAACTGAGTTGGTTCGACTTGAAACAGCTTCGCCGGATCTTTTCCATTGAATTTGTCGAGTAGCGGTTTCGGGTCGAAGGTGTCGATTTGCGAAGGGCCACCATCCATGTACAAGAAAATGACCCTCTTTGCTTTCGCATTGTGATGCAGTCCATGCAAGGCGTTGCTGCGGGCTGATGCCTCCAGTCCGTACGCAGGGTCCTTTGCCAAGGCGGCCAAGGCGACGGCACCAAAACCGCTGGCACAGCGCGAAAGCATCATGCGTCGCGAAAGCGGTGCGGGTCGAACGCTCTGGCACGGATAGGGATTCATGGCACTCATTTCAAGAAGATAAACTCTTTGCTGTTAACGAGCGCATGCGCCAACTCGGACCACAAGCCGGGGGCGTTGATCTCCAGACCCCGCGACATCGACTGCGCAGTAAGAAAACCCATCGTGATTTCGATTTCTTGTGGCGTCGGGTTTCTCGCGAATGCGGTTTGGTACATCCATCGGATTCGTGCTTCGAGGGGCTCGCTTGCTGGGACGGAAACCAAGGCTCGCTGAGCCCATTTTTCCGCTTGCTCCTTGACAAAAGGATCGTTCATCAGAATCAAGGCTTGCGCTGGAACGTTCGAGACGTTTCGTCGCCCCATGTTACTGAAGGGAACCGGCATGTCGAACGCCAACTGAAAGGGAGACAAGAAATTCCTTCGGATGGCCGTGTAGATCGAACGTCGTCCGTCCCCGTCGACGGGACCACTTTTGGAGGGACGACCGCGACCCTCCATGAATGCGGTCAAATGGATTGGAATCGATTCGCCAAATTGGCTGCGATCCAGGGTCCCAGCAACGGCGAGCAGGGAATCGCGAATCGCTTCGCTTTCTAATCGTTTGGGTGGACGATGATGCCAAAGCTGGTTATTCGGGTCGGCCTCGATCGCCATTGGATCGGCATGACTTGACATCTGGTAGGTCCGCGACAGTACGATCTGACGAATCATCCGTTTGATGCTTTGGCCTTGGGCGCGAAAGCTGGCTGCCAAATGATCGAGTAGTTCCGGGTGAGTCGGACGCTCTCCGAGTACGCCAAAGTCATCGGTTGTGGGAACGATGCCACGCCCCATCAAATGATGCCAGATACGATTGACGATCACTCGCGATGTCAGCGGGTTTTCGGGATCATTGATTTGATGGGCCAGGTCCAATCGCCCGCTGCCGAGGGTGATCGGTTCAGGTGAATCTCCAACCAAGGCGGTTAGGAATCGTCGTGGCACCAAGTCGCCTGGATTCTTTGAGCTGCCGCGGATCAAAAGATGATCATCCTCGCCTGTCCCATCCACCATCGCCATCGCAAGGTGGGATTCAAGTTGCACCTGCGTTTTCAATTCAGCTCGTTTGTTAGCCCATTCCTCCGTCCATGCTTGAACCTGCGATGCTGCCTCCGAGGGTTGCTGCAAAAAAACATGCAGCGAAGCCTCGTGCTCGCACACGAGCTTCTCAATCGCCTGTTCACGCTCTTCGATTTGCTTCAGTATTTCAGGGGTCGCGTTTTGAACAATGCAAGAGACCTCCAGCGATGCATTCTCCGCAGGCGTAAACTCCAGATGCAACCGATGCCCGACGTAGCGACTCAGATCGATTCGCAGCCAAGATTCGTTTTCCTCAATGGTTTGAACGGTTTCACCATGCAGCGGCCCGGCAATCAAACGGTGCGAATCGACACAAGCCACGACGTGGCCACGACCACGCACTCGAGCTGCAACCTTTCCGTTGTCGAGCGTGAAGGTGGGTGTCCGCAAGGTTCGCCCACTTCGCGGCAACTTGCTCAACCTGCCTCGGTTATGGGTAGCCGTTCCGCTGATCGATTTTAGTCCATTCCAAAAAGGGTCGCTGCTCGCGGCGCTACGTTTGGAAAGCCTCAATGTCGGCGTTGCGCCGCTCGTGTCCAAGTCGATCTGTGCGGCATGTCTTGGGCGATCACCGAACAGAAACCCGTCTTGGATGAAATCGTGGGGTCCAAGGTCGGAATAGTCGACCAGGACTGCATCGCGAGGCATTGCGGGGATTTCCGATTCGTCGGTGGTGACACACCCTTCCGTCCCCAGCGAAGCCAATCGTTGACGCATTTCTGCGTCAAGTTTGTGTAGCGCATCGGCAACCTTGCGATTGTGTTCAAGGGATTCGAAGCGAACCTGCCGGTAGTCGCTGCTTTGTAGAAACCCCGACAACGCGTAATAGTCGGCGGTCGAGATCGCATCGAATTTGTGGTCATGACACCTTGCGCAGGCGACCGTGATCCCAAGAAACGTTTTGGACATCACGTCGATCATGTTGTCGAAGCGATCGGTTTCGTCTTTTCGTGTGTCGACGGGCGAGTGAACCCATTCGCCGAGGAACCAAAAGCCGGTGCCAAGAATCGATTCGTTGTAACCCTTGATCGGATTCAACCGGGGCGAATCGAGCAAGTCACCTGCAATGTGTTCTCGCACCCATTGGTCGTAAGGCACATCCGCGTTGAAGGCCCGGATGACGTAGTCACGATATTGGTAAGCGTTTCGCGCATCGTCGTCGAACTCATGGCCGCGTGATTCCGCGTAGCGAACCAAGTCCAACCAATGCCGTCCCCACCTTTCACCAAAATGAGGCGACTGGAGCAATCGATCGACCAGAGATTCGATTGCGTCGGGGTGATCGTCGGCGAGGAAGGCTGCAAGTTCAGCGGGATCGGGGGGCAATCCGATCAAATCGAAATACAACCGGCGAGCCAGCACGTTACGATCGACATCTCGCGACGGATGCAAGCCAGCTCGTTCCAAGCTGGAGAGAATAAAGCGATCCAGATCGCTTCGTGGCCAGGAGTTCTCTGTGACGGAAGGAACGACTTGTGGCGATATCGGATCCCACACCCAATGGTCGGATTGTCGCTGGTTCAAGTCAAATGCAGGTCGTGTCACCTGTTCGGCAGGCGATTCTTCCTGGGGCCAGGGAGCACCCCTCTCGATCCATTGCTCGAACGCCTCAATTTCAGCCGCTGTCAGTTTTCCTTTCGGAGGCATTTCGTAAGATTCGTATCGAACCGCTTCGATCAGCAAACTTCCGTCCGCATCACCGGGAACGATTGCGGCACCGGAATCTCCGCCTTGCACCAGGCCTTGGCGACTGTCCAGCAGCAGCCCCGCCTGCAATCGATCGCTTGTCGAGCTGTGACACTCATAGCAATGGACGGCTAGCAGCGGGCGGACCTTTGCCTCGAAGAATTCGCGTTCCGTGGCATCGGGGTGTCCGGCCAATGTTGTTACGACGGCAAACCATCCAAGGCAGTAAAAAGCAACGAGTCGGATCATAAAGGGAGGTGGGCGACGAGAGGACGAGTGCCGATGAGGGAATTCTTCTAGCCTAAACGATTTCGGCACCAAACGGGACCTTTTTCGACGCATTTTTCAGCCTCGTGCTTTGGTCCAATTTCCGTTTCGGCTGGAGTGCCCCGAGGGTGACTCCCAAACGTCGCTGGATGCAAGCTTTCGGCAGGAGGTCGCACTTTCGCTTGTGTTCGGGCAGCTTTTGGCTTTTGGGGCGATCACCCGGCGCCCGAGGCCCGAGGCGGCTGCGAAACCGAACGTCAACGCGTCGACCTAGTCACTTTGTAACGAAAAAAACGAACATTTTCCATTTTTGTCGCTGGGATTCGCGCCTGAAATTGGTGATGGCAACGCCTTGGTACTAAGCTGTAGTACCTGCCACTCGGTGGTGGGGCAGTTTGCATCCCCCTTTTTTCAAGGCCGATTTCCGTGGCTGGTTCGCTTGTCGATCTTGCAGTGAGCATGTTCGTCGGTCCGGTTTGGCCTGCGTCGCTTCTCGTCTGCCTGCTGATCGTCTATACCCTTTTCGCCATGCTTGGGCTGATTGACTTTGGCTTTGACGTTCCTGAGATGGATCTCGATCCGGGCATCGACGTCGATTTGGATCTGGACGTTGATCTGGATGGGCCCGTTCTCGATGTACCGGACCTCGATGGGGCTCCGGTCGAGTGGGATTTTTGGCAAGGCATCGGAGCTGCCTCGGTTCGCTGGACGAACTTTGGACGGATTCCCGTGATCATGTGGGGAGGCGTTTTCGCCGTTGCCTACTGGGCCGTTTCGTTTTTACTTTGGCATGGATTTGACTCGAGTCGCTACTCGCCGACACTGTTGCCAAGCGTGCTCTTGGCGATACGCAATGTCGTGATTGGCGTCGGGGTCACAAAAATGGTGACCCAGCCACTGGTTGGATACTTCGTCAAAGGCCCCGCCTATGACAGGCGTCACTTGATCGGCGCCACCTGTGAGGTAACGACCACCGAGGCAACGCCCGAATTCGGGCAAGCCAAGTTTCGCACGCAAGCAGCTCCGCTGCTTTTGAACATTCGCACCGATGGACCTACGATCCCGAAAGGGACCGAAGTTCAGATTATCAGCTTTGACCCCAAAAGACGCACCTACCGCGTTACGCTTCAACCTTCGGAGAATCAATCGTGAACTCGCTCGTTCTTCTGTCCGCAATTCAATGGGGGTCATTTTGGGCCGTCATCGGGGTGATCGCATTGGTCGCCTTCATCTCCGTGCTGATCATGTTCAAGAAGTGCTACATCGTTGTCGGACCGGACAAGGCGATTGTCAAATCGGGACTCGGTGGGTTGGATGTGTCGACGGCGGAAGGCACATTCGTGATTCCCTTGTTCCATCGTTATGAGTTCATGGACTTGACGCTGAAGAGCTTCGAGATCGCGCGTGAAGGTAGCGCAGGATTGATTTGCAAGGACAACATCCGTGCCGACATCAAAGTTGCCTTCTTCATTCGCGTTGATAGCACGCGGGAAGAGATGAAGGAGGTTGCACAATCGATTGGTGCCAAACGCTGTAGTGAACTGGAAACACTTCGCGAGTTGTTTGACGCCAAGTTTAGCGAGGCGCTCAAAACCGTTGGCAAGCAATTTGACTTTGTCGACTTGTACGACCAACGGGATAAGTTCAAAGACGAAATTTTGAAAGTGATCGGTACCGACTTGAACGGTTACCGACTTGACGACGCGGCGATCGACTATCTGGAACAAACTCCGCTTGAAAAACTCAGCCCCAACAACATTCTCGATGCCGAAGGGATCAAGAAGATCACGGAATTGACGGCGGGCGAGAAGGTCAAAGAGAACCAATTTACGCGTGACAAGGAAAAGACGCTTAAGAAACAAGATGTCGAAGCGGAAGAAACCATCCTTGAACTCGAGCGCCAACGTGTTGAAGCGGTCGAAAAGCAGCAACGGGAAATCACTGAGATTTCTGCCCGCGAGCGAGCGTCGGCTGCGAAGGTTCAAGAAGAGCAGCGACTTGAGTCAGAGCGAGCCCGAATCGCAACCGAAGAAGAGCTCGGAGTCGCGGAAGAAAACAAGCTACGTCAGATCTTGGTCGCCCAGCGAAACAAGGAAAAGACCGATGCCGTGGAAGTCGAACGTGTGAACCGCGACCGTGACTTGGAAATGACCGAACGATTGCGAGTCGTTGGAGTTGCGGACGTCGAAAAAGAAAAGGCAATCGAAACGGAAAAGCGAAACATTCAAGAGGTCATTCGCGAACGTGTCGCGGTCGAGCGAGCCGTGGTTGAAGAACAAGAACGGATCAAGGATACCGAAGAGCATGCAGCAGCAGATCGACTCAAACGCGTGCAGGTAACCGCCGCAGAGATGAAAGCTCAAGAAGAGCTGATTCGTGTCACCAAGCAGGCCCAAGCGGAAAAGGAGGCAAGCGAAATGCATGCCGAAAAGATCCGCATCGAAGCCGAAGCCAAGCGAGACGCCGCAGAGAAAGAAACCGCCGCAGCCAAGATGCTCGCCGAAGCCGCAACCGCTACGGCAGCCGCAACGGGCTTGGCCGAAGCAACGGTACTCGAAAAGAAAGCCCTTGCCGAAGCCAAGGGGATCGAAGCGAAGGCGGCCGCGATCGAAAAACAAGGTTTGGCGGAAGCAAATGTCGAACTGGAGAAGTACCATAGTGAAGCGACCGGCATCACCGAGAAGGCGGATGCGATGAAGAAATTGGACAGCGTTGGAAAGGAACACGAAGAGTTCAAGCTGAGGCTGGACAAGGAAAAGTCAGTCGAAATCGCTGCCATCGATGCACAGCGAGGGATCGCCGAAAGTCAAGCTGGCGTCGTGGGCGAGGCCTTGAAGGCGGCTCGGATCGATATCGTCGGTGGCGACGGCGAGTTCTTCGATCAGATCACATCCGCTGTCAAAGGTGGCAAGGCGATCGACCGATTCGTATACAACAGCCGCGTAGCAACCGACATCAAGGACACATTCTTCGATGGAAACGCAGACTACTTTCGTGGTCAATTGAGCGAGATGATTGCCCAGTTCCAATTGGACTCCGACAGCGTCAAGGATTTATCCATCGCAGCCCTAATTGCCAAGATGATGGGGATGGCCAAGACCGAAGAGTTGCGTAGCCAGCTCACCAGTTTGTTGGGAGTGGCCGGAACGGCGAGCATTGCCGATCAGAAAGCCGGAAAGCTATTGGCCGCAAACGTGGTGGAGGGGAACCGCAAGAAGAAGTGAACGAGTTAGTCTTCTTGGGAAAACCCCGTCGATTTTCCTCTCTCAGTTCAATGGGCTGGGAGATCACAACACGCCAGACACGAGAGGGCCAACGAGACAGTGAGTTTTTGAATATTCGGGTAGCGGAACTCGCCCTCTCAATGGCACGGCCATTTGCCAGAACGACCGATCATGAGACAAACTGCCGGGCCGGTGGCCCTTGAAATGACCTGTTCGCCTCGGCCCCCAGTCCGTTGGGCTGAGCAAGGTAAATTGCTGAACCTTCGAGCCGCTCGACAACCGAGTGACTTCGGTCCGACGCCGCTCAGTCCGAGATTGATTCGGAAAATTACGGTACATCGCCCGCGAAGTGGCGCTGTCCAGCTGGGGAGTCAAGCAGCATGACGGATTCCCAACTCGCTGCGGGGACGTACGAGGTCCTTCGTAATCGACTTCGCGATGCGTCAACCGATTTGCGTGGCCGCCTTGCCAAATTGAATGAGCAACGGGCTGCCGTTTTTGGCAATATTGAAACCCGTTTGATCACGACCGAACGAGTGACAACCGATCACAACTGTGTTCCTCGTGATTTGATCTCGATCGGCGACAAGTTTGTCTTTGGATACAACGTCCAATTTGGTCTGAAAACCGAGATTGAGCTGCGTGATGTGTTTTCGGTTTACCGCTTTTCCGAAAACCAATTCCATCAACAGCCGCTCGATTTAATTGGTGACGCGCGCTTTGAGTCGGACTTCAATGAACTGTATCGTTTCTACAAGGGGACGACTTTCGCTCGCTTCTTTCGCGCCGGGCCCATGTTGCACATGGTTTTTCGCGTGGGCAAGACCTGGCGGGACATCAAAAGTTTCAAGTGGCGCGTGACGCCGGATACGATCGAATACTTGGACAATCGTAGCGAGCATGAAGTCAAACTACCCGCACAGCATGCCTTCAACTGGGTGCGTACGACTCGCGATCAACATCATTATGGAACCCATCCTCATATTTCGATTGAAGACCGAGTCTTTATCGAAACGGTGGGTGGTGATTTGACGGTCAAGGTCGAGAATAATACGGACAGCGGCGAAGGAATCTATGCAGAACCGGTCGATCATTTCGATCAAAAACTTGATGACGCAGAGATTCACTACGCAATTCTAGGTAACTTGGTCTTGATGAAGGTTCGTCCCTACCAAGAGACGACGACACGGTACCTAGTCTACAACGGCAAAATCCAACAAGCGATTCGGCTCGATGAGATTGAACACGCTTGTGTGATGTTGCCAGGCGATCAAGGGTTGATCTTTCCCGGTGGCTATTACTTGCAGACGGGCGAATGCAAACGGTTTGATCACGGATTGACCGATATGCAATACCAGCGAACGATCGCTTCCCCGAACGGCGAGGATTACCTCTACCTTTTCTACAATCCCGAATCGGGGACCTACGTTCAGCTTCGTTACAACCTGATTCGCCAGAATGTCGATACACCGCTGGTTTGTCATGGGCAGACGTTTTTTGAAGCTGGCGAAATGGTTTGTTTCAAGACTCATGAGGATCCGCAGAAGCATCATCCGATTCAGCTTTGGCAGACTCCTTTTACGGGCACGGATTTCGTACCCGAGAACCAGACGGATTCCTTTCTGTTCAAGATTGGCAACAAAGAGATCGTTCGCGGCATGGCCGAGTGTAGCGAGCTCTTGCAGTTGATCGACAAGGACGACAGCTACGACGGTCTGTACATCGATTTGGTCAAAAAGTCGTCGGATGTCTTGGATAGCTATTTTTGGATCGACAAAGTCGAAACGGAGCGACTCTCCGAACCGCTTGCAAAAATCCGGGATGCAGCATCCGCCGCGGTTGATGAGTTTGAAAAGGTCGTGCGAGTCCGTCGCGAAACGGACGTGGCGACCAAGACGGTTCAACGCGATGTCGCTTCGTTGATCAAAGAAATCGAGCGAGGCCGATTCGAATCCATCGGTGACTACGTGGATGCATTGGCGAAGCTGCGTCAACATCGCGGCCATGCTTTGGCGTTAAAGGATTTACGGTACGTGGACTTGGAGCTCATTGATTCCCTCGAAAAGGAAACCGCCGAACGAGCGGAACGGGTAAGTCGCCGCTGTGTCGATTTTCTATTGACGCCGGGTGCATTGGATCCCTACGCAAACGAAGTCGACGCGGCGGGTGAAGAAGTCGGCACGGTTCAAACGGTCGCCGAAGCCAAGGAACTCACGGAGAGGATCGATACGAGTGCATCCCAGTTAGAGTTGTTGACCGAGACGGTGAGCAACCTTCGCATTGACGATGCCACCAAGCGAACGGAGATCATCGATGCAATTGGCAACGTGTTTGCGTCACTCAACCGCGTGCGGAGTTCGCTGAAGGCGCGGGTCCTCGAACTGGTGAGTGTCGAAGGGCAAGCCGAGTTTGCGTCGCAATTGAAACTGCTGCAACAGACCACCTCGGGTTACCTCGATGTGAGCGATACGCCGGTCAAGTGTGATGAGTATTTGACCAAGGTGATGGTGCAGCTTGAGGAGTTGGAGGGCCGTTTCGCGGAATTTGACGAGTTCGTGGTGCAATTGGCTGAGCGCCGTGAAGAGGTTTACGCGGCCTTTGAGACTCGCAAGGTTCAATTGATCGAGAAACAGAATCGCCGAGCGGAATCGCTGGCATCTGCGGCGGATCGGATCTTGAAGGGGATTGATTCTCGCGTCCGAGCGATGGAGTCAAGCGACGAGATGGCCGCCTATTTTGCCGGCGACCTGATGGTCGAAAAGGTTCGAGACATTATCCGTCAACTCGAAGACCTCGATGATGCGGTTCGGGTTGGCGATTTGGAGAGTCGACTCAAAACGATTCGTGAAGATGCCTCAAGGCAATTGAAGGATCGACAGGACCTGTACGAAGAAGGTGGCGATGTCATTCGACTGGGTCGCCATCGGTTCGCGGTGAATACCCAGCCTCTTGATCTGACGACGGTTCTACGATCTGGCGAGGTCTGTTTGCATCTGACCGGGACGCAGTTTTTTGAGCCACTTCGCGATGAGCATCTTACCTCGGCAAGGGATTTGTGGGACCAAGAGCTCGTGAGCGAGAACAAGCACGTCTATCGTGGTGAATACTTGGCGGTTGACCTGTTCGAACAGCAAACGCATTCGGGTCGCAAGCCCAACCTCGATGAAATGGATGTCGGCTGGATGCAGGCTCAACTCTCGGGGCGTTTTAGCGAGGGATATGCGAAAGGTGTCCATGATGTCGATGCATCGAAGATCCTTGCCGCGCTGCTGGAACTCCATGCTTCGATTGGATTGTTAAAGCACTCGCCATCCACACGTGCAGCATCCTTGTTGTGGTTCACGAAGTTGCTCGATGCGAAACAACGGAAAGCGATGACCGATTGGATCGGAGGATTCGCTAAGTTGGCTCAGGCGTATCCCAAAGCCAAACCGGCCGTCGAATTTCGTGAACGACTGATGGAGCTGGCCGATGCCGATCGACTGCAATGGCAAACGGTATTTTCCAGTCGTGTCACGCCGCAGCGGATGGCGGAGTATTTGTTTGATCAATTTGTCGAATCGCCGCGTCGACCCGTGGCGAGCCAGCGAGCCGCAGAGCTGTACCACCACTTCACCGAAACCCTGCCTACGTCGGATCGGGAAAAGCTCCTTGATGCCTCCATGAAAGCGAATGAGTCCTCGCCGCTCGCCGCATTCATCTTGGCACGCAACTGGGCGGATGCCTTCTTGAGTTCGCACGCCACGGGGGATGAGCTTGATCCTGCGGTTGCTTACTTGGATGAGTTGGCGTGGCTCGTTCTGACCGAGGGAACGAAGATGATGAAGGTGGCGGATGCACGTGTTGCTAGGAAACTCGAGCCGATGGCGGGTAGTCATCCTCGCATCGAGCGTGGGACGCTTGCTTTGAACTATCACGAACTGTTGGGGCGAGTTCGGCATTATCGACTCGATGTGGTGCCACGCTTCCGAAACCTCCACGAGACGAAGAACCGGCTCGTTGACGAAGCTCGTACTGAAATGCGACTCGAAGAATTCAAGCCTCGCGTCTTAACGAGTTTCGTCCGTAACCAATTGCTCGATGAAGTCTACTTGCCCCTGATTGGCGATAACCTCGCCAAGCAGATGGGCGTGGCGGGCGCCGACAAACGGACGGATCGGATGGGCTTGTTGCTGTTGATTTCGCCGCCCGGTTATGGAAAAACGACGCTGATGGAATACGTGGCCAATCGTTTGGGCGTGGTGTTCATGAAGATCAACGGGCCTGCGATCGGCCACGGCGTCACCTCGCTCGATCCCGCTGAAGCTCCCAATGCGGCCGCTCGTGAGGAGATGGAACGCTTGAATTTAGCGTTGGAGATGGGGGACAATGTGATGTTGTACCTTGACGATATTCAGCACACGAATCCGGAACTGTTACAAAAATTCATTTCGTTGTGCGATGCGACACGAAAGATCGAAGGCGTCCGCAATGGGAAGACGCGAACCTACGATTTGCGTGGCCGACGAGTTGCCGTTGTGATGGCGGGCAATCCGTATACCGAGTCGGGCGACCGGTTCCAGATTCCTGACATGCTCTCGAACCGAGCCGATGTTTACAACCTTGGCGAAATCATTGGCGATTCAGCCGACGCCTTTGAGATGAGCTATCTTGAGAATTGTCTCACCAGCAACCCCACCTTGGCGCCGCTGTCGACCGTCGTCCCCGAGGATTCGCGAGCCATCATCCGGGCAGCCGAGCGTGATTCGCTCGAGGGAATCGAACTGCAGAGCAATCTGTCGATGGACCAGGTGCGAGAAATGTATGAGGTCGTGCGAAAGTTGCTTCGGGTTCGTGACGTCGTCTTGAAAGTCAACCGGTCTTACATTCGAAGTGCGGCGCAAGCAGACGCCTATCGCACCGAACCACCCTTCAAATTGCAGGGAAGCTACCGAAACATGAATCGCATCGCCGAGCGGGTTGCGGGGGTGATGAATGAGCAGGAACTGCAAACCTTGATCGTCAGCAATTACGAACAAGACGCGCAGACGTTGACGACCGACAACGAAGCGAACGTGCTGAAGTTCAAAGAGTTATTGGGCATGTTGTCCGCAGAAGAAAAGGAACGCTGGGATTCGATCAAGTATGCGTACGTCGAAAGTGTTCGTATGTCTGGGATGGACAGCGAAGATCAAGTGGGCCAGGTGATGCGGCAACTGGCATCGATGCGTGATGGTCTTGAATCCATTCGCCAGGTGATTTCGCGAGCGATTTCGATGGGTCGTGATGGGGCCGAAGAACGAATGGACTCGAGGCTCGATTTGCTGCGGCAAAGCCTCACGACCTCGGCAGCGGAGGTTTCACAGACGCTTGCGGCGACCAGTAAACAGTTGGAACGGATCAGCGAGCAGCAAGCGCTATCGCCGCCGGATCAAAAAGTGCTTGTCCAGCATAAAGTGCCGCGAGTTCTCGCGGATTTGGTCAAAGGCCAATTCCATTTGATGCAGGAATGGCTGAGGCCGATCTTAAGCGAGTCGATCGACAACGGGCGAGATTTGGAGCGTTTGAAACATCAGCTCGAGCGGATGTTGAAGAACTATGACGAGGTCCAGGCGTCGCTTGAGCCAGGTGGTGGGTCCCAGCACAGCGAGCCAGAATCAGAAGGCTAACCCGGATTATTCGTAACCCAACGCATAAGCTTGTCAGCTCGACACAGGTCGTTCTCTATCCCGGCAGGGATTTCAAGCCATTAGCCGTAGGTCACGCTCGCACTGCACGGAGTGATATCAAAGCCGGATTTCGGACTCATTCAGCAGTCTCCTTCGGGGTCGGAGGCCGGTTTGCACGTCCAACCCCGGATGCGCTATCCGCGATCCAGGGCTAATGGCTGATAGGCCTGCGGCATGAAAGAGACCACAAATCCGTCAGTCATTTGTTTGACGTCCCTGGGCGTCGTTTCATCTGGTAGAATCCCGCCAAATCTCGATTTTGCGGTTCCATGAAAACAGGACGACACAATGAAATCCATCGGAATACTGACGAGCGGCGGCGATTGCCCCGGACTGAATGCGGCCATTCGTGGCGTTGGCAAGGCTGCGATCGAAGAATTCGAGATGTCCGTAATCGGCTTTCGTGACGGTTTTCGCGGCTTGACGCAAGACCGTATCTTGCGAGTCGGTGGCGAACAATTAGCGGGGATTTTGACCGACGGAGGCACCATCCTTGGCACCAGTCGCGACAAACCGCACAAAATGCCGATTGGGGATCGCACCGAGGACATGACCGCGGCGGCGGTCGACACCTACAAGAAACATGCTCTCGATGCATTGGTTTGCATCGGAGGTGGTGGGACTCAAAAGAACGCGATGCGAATGGCCGAAGCAGGGCTCAACGTCATCACGCTACCGAAAACAATCGACAATGATATTTTTGGAACCGATACCTCCTTCGGTTTTGACACGGCGCTGCAGATCGCGACCGAAGCGATTGACCGCTTGCATTCCACCGCAACGAGCCATCACCGGATCATTGTGGTGGAAACCATGGGGCATCGGGCGGGTTGGTTAGCGCTCGGAGCGGGAATTGCTGGTGGTGCGGATGCGATTTTGATTCCCGAAATTCCCTATTCCGTCGAAGCGGTGGCAGCTGCCATTCGTGAACGAGCTCGTCGAGGCCGGCGGTTCAGCATTGTTGCCGTCGCGGAAGGTGCAATGACCGACAAGGAAGCGAAAACGATCGAGAAATTGGCTTTGCAAAAAAAGGATGCGGATTCGAAAAAAGAACGCAAGGAAGCATCGGCTCAGCTTGCCGAGTTCCACGAAAACCACGTTGGCAATACGCTGAAGCTGACGAAGCAGCTTGAAGAGTTGACCGGCATCGAATCGCGATTGACAATCCTCGGCCATTTGCAGCGTGGTGGTACTCCTTCGGCCGCGGACCGCATCTTGGCGACTCGGTTAGGGACGGCCTGTGCGGAGCTACTCCACAATGGAACGTTCGGAGTGATGGTCGCAGCCCGAGGGGATGGCAGCGAAGCCGTTTCCCTTTCCGAAATTGCTGGCCAAAAGAAACTCGTTACGGAGGATCACCCCTGGGTTCGAACCGCAGAGTTAACCGGAGTTTGTTTGGGCAGGTCTTGATTGCCCGGACCGTTGGCCCGCTGCCGACGCAAACCGCTGTGGGATCGGCATCACAAGTTTGCCTGTCCCTTAATGGTTCGTTGTGCCACCTGCCAAGCGTCGGTCAAATGCTGCTGATAAGCGGTCGGGTTGAGCAGAGAATCGGTCGACGTGGACTCGATTTCAATCAGCCAGCCTTGCCCGTATGGCTCGGCATTGATGAGCGATGGATCCATCAAAACGTCGTCATTGATCGCGGCAAGCTCGCCGGCGATCGGCGAATACAGGCCGCTCTCGGCCTTCTTGCTCTCGATCGATCCGATCGACATGTGGGGTTTGACAGCTGCCGGAGGTTCAATCACCCAGTCCAGGAAGTAGACATCCTGAAGCAGTCGTACGGCATAGGCCGTCAACCCGAATCGCCAACGGCCGGCGTCCCGCTGCATCGCCCACATGTGGTTGGTCGCGTAATGACAATCGAGGGGAAAGACCGCCAAGTGCTCTCCCATTGCAAACGAGAAGGTTTCGCAATCCTGGTCCCCCAAGTTGGCGCCGTTGGCACTCACGTGTAGCGAACCCCTTGATGTTCCGGTTCGAAGAATGCGGGTAGCATGCCGTCGGCGCGAAGGAGTCCATCACGGGTCAATTGAATCGTATCGCCATCGATCAAGACGAGGCCCTCATCAACGTAGCCGTTCCATTGGCTGCGCCAATGATCGAGAATGTTGACGCCGAACTTGTTTTGAAAATAGTCGATTGCGAGATGCCCGCGTTTGAGCAGCAAGATCATCTCCCGTACCAGTTGTTGATGCTGCGTTGGCACGAACCCGCGTCCTAGGGGCAATTCCCCCGATTCAATGGTCGACAAATAAGCTTCGAGTTCAGCGACGTTTTGATAATGCACGCCGTTAGCGTGACCGAAGCTGGCGATCCCGGTTGCCAAGAGATCGGCTCCCTGCCAAAGATTATCGCGGTACGAAAAATTGACTTTGTTGGGATCCTTGACCACCGTGTAGGCGCTGCTGACGCTGTAACCGGCACGGATCATTTCGCTGAACGCGTAATCGACCCAAGCCCGTTTGGTGTCCCAATCGGCCACGGGGCTTTCGACTTGGTTCCCCAGCATGTCTTTGCTGTAGACGGTGTTGAATGGCAACTCCATTTGGTAGATCGTGACACTTTCGGGCGACAATTCGAGCGTGCGGCGCACGTTCTCTTTCCAATTGTCCCACGTTTCGCCAACCATCCCCGAGATCAAGTCGATGTTCACGTTTGGGAAATCCGCGGCTGCGATCCATTCCCAGGCGGCAAACACTTGTTTGCTTAAGTGAGCTCGCCCGTTTTCTTCGAGCAATTGATCGGAGAAGTTTTCGATGCCTAAGCTGATCCGCGTGACGCCGAGTTCATGACGGAGCGTCTTGACCTTGGTTTCGCTGAGTGTTCCAGGCTCACACTCGAACGTCACTTCCTCCGCTCCGTCCCAGGTGATGTGTTCTCGCAACCGATCGGCCAATTTGGTCAATTGCTTTGGCGACAAGAAACTGGGGGTCCCTCCTCCAAAGTAGACAAATCGAAAGGGGCGTTCTCCCATCACCGCAAGGCGGCTGACCATCGAAATTTCGCTGCACAACGCATCGACATAGCGTTGCACTTCTGCCGAATTCACATCCGTGAACACTTTGAAATAGCAAAACTTGCATCGTTTGCGGCAAAACGGAATGTGCAGATAAAGCCCAAGGGGCGTGTTCTCTTTGGGAGCACTTTGAAGTGCTTCACGCACAGCGGGCAACTCGTCGCGAGTCCATTGGCTGTAGGGTGGGTAATTCGAAATGAAGTAGCTGCCGACGTTCGTCTTTTTATCGCTTGCGGCCGATGACATAGAAATCGTTGGGGATTGAAAGGAGGGGGATTAGGGACCGAAACAGCGGACCACACCATTATCGTCGGCGATGAACAATTCGCCACCCGCGATCGCGGGCGGCGCGATGAAGGCACCACGGATCTCGTAGCTCCATCGCTCCTTTCCGGTTTCAAGCGACAACCGAATCAGCCGGCCATCGGTCGAAGCGATCCAAACATCGTCTGCGGAAAGAACGGGCGAGGCATCGGCTCGTCGCTTCAAAGTGTAACGCCATTTGCGTTGCCCGGTCTTCACCGAGATCGCGTCCACCTGCTTATTCTGGCTGGCGACGACCAAGGTCTCGCCACCGATCGCGGCGCTGCCACGGTACTCTTGGGGGCGATCTTCGTCCACGTATCGCCACAATTCGGTTCCCAATTTCCAATTCAATGCCAGCACGGCGCCGTCCATGATGGGTAGGAAGGCCATTTCGCCCGCCACGGCGGGTGTGCTGCCGGTCGGCCCTCCGAGTGAGACGGGATCGCCCGCTGATTGGCCCGACCTCAGATCGACCACGTGCAATTGACCATCACAACCTCCGAGGAAGGTTCGATTACCAGCAATCGTCGGGCTGCAGCGGACCTGGTCGTCGGTCTGGTAGGTCCACTGCGGCGACCCATCGGCGGCTCGGAAACAATACAGGTTGCCATCTTGGCTGGTCACCAGCACATTTTCCTCGAAAAATGCCGCTGAGCCACTAATCTCACCCTCGGTCGTTTGCTGCCAAAGCACCTTTCCGGACTCCGAATCGATGGCGTACACGTTGCCATCGACGTCTCCGATCACCAATCGGGACCCCGCGACGGCGGGAGCGGCCAGAAAACCGGTCTCAAAATCGTGGCTCCACGCTTGCTGGCCCGTTTTGCGGTCGATTGCGTAGAGCTTGCCCATCACATCCGCGACAAAAACAAGCTTGCCCACCACAATGGGGGTCGCTTCAATGGCCTCATCCGCTTGGAACTCCCATTTGACAGCCAAATTGGATGCGACGTTTTGGGGTGTTGCCCCCGTCGATTGGGGATCGAACCGTGGCAACGCCCAATCCGCTTGAGGCGAGGGCGTTTCGGATTCCTCCGCAGCGACGGCGGTCGACGGCACGAGGGTGTGGTCAAACAACAACACACTTAGAAGCAGGGAGCACCCCCAAGACGCGTTGAAAGCGAGGCATTTTATTGCAAATTTTGACCCTGGCCGCTGGCAAAATGCAGCCGGCTTTACGGGGTCACGGTTCAAAGCAAAACGATTCAAAGTCGATCCTCAATCGGTGATGGGACGAATTCTTGCTTCCTTGCGCCGCTGGGTCATAGTTATTGCGCGGTGAGCGTCTAGGATAGGCTAGTCAGCGGCACGGTTTCCGGCGATTATAGGCATCTCCGTGGCCCGGCCTTCGCAGGACCACGGTTTGCAGCGCCATTGTACGTGAATCGTCAAAGGGATGGCACCGATGCGGGTGCAGAGCCTTTGGAATCTCACCGCACCTGCTCTTAATTGCACAACTTGAATTTGTTGAACCATTTTTCTTCGGATATTGTTTCTTTTCCATGATCTGTGTTAGCCTTGGCCGCGCTCGTCATACCCGGATGATCGCCGAACATAAATACCTTGTCGAACAGGGGGCCGAACTCGTCGAGTTGAGGCTCGATTTTATCGGCCGCGCGGTCAATTTGAAGCGATTGATCGAGAATCGTCCCGGGCCCGTCGTGGTCACTTGTCGACGCCGCGAAGACGGCGGCCGATGGATGAAGAGCGAACAGGAACGGATGATGCTGCTGCGCAGCGCGATCGCCGCCGGTGTCGAATACGTCGATATCGAAGCCGATGTGGCCTCTCAAATCCCACGCTATGGCAACACCAAACGGGTCATCAGTTACCACAAATTTTCGGACACGCCCGACGAAATCGAACAGATTGCGGATGCGATGGCCGAAGAGGACGCCGACATTGTCAAGCTTGCGACGATGGCGACAACGTTCTCGGACAACCTCCGTATGCTGAACATGGTCAAAAACGCTCGTCGCCCGACGATCGGCATTTGTATGGGCGAGATCGGGATGGTGACGCGAATTCTAGGCGAACGGGTTGGATCGCCGTTCACCTACGCGACCTACTCCGTCGACAAGAAATTGGCGCCTGGCCAGTTGAACTGGAAAGAGATGATGGAGCTGTATCGCTACAAGGAAATCAACCAAGACACCGAGTTGTTTGGTGTGATCGCAGACCCCGTTGCGAACAGCCACGCCCATTTGGTGCAGAACACCGCGTTCTACGAACAAGGCTTGAATGCCCGTTACTTGCCATTTCGTGTGCCGCGAGATGATTTACACAAATTCATGCAGGCCGCTCGCGAGCTTGGCATCAGCGGAGTCAGCGTTGACACGCCCCACATGGAAAACGTTGTGGACTACTGCACCCAAGCGGAATCGAGTGCGAGCGGGATCGGGGCCGTCAACACGCTGATCTTCCAGGGCAAGGACAATCTCGGTTACAACACCGACTACCGAGCTGCAATGGACTGTATTTCGGAGACGTTCAATTTGAAGAAGGGTATCGAAAAGCCCATGCAGGGGGTCGCGGTGATGATTCTCGGTGCCGGTGGGGTTGCGCGAGCCGTGGCTTGGGGACTTCGCCAACGCGGTGCGGATGTGACCATTGCGTCACGCACGATGGAAAAATCACAACTACTCGCATCGGAGATTGGCTGCCGCTGTGTTGAATGGGCTGAACGGCATGACCCCAAGGTGAACCTTTTGGTTAACGCAACGCCGATGGGCATGCACCCCGACGTGGATCGATCCCCGTTTGATGCCGCCCAGCTCAACCAATTCATGGTGGTGTTCGATGCCGTTTATAATCCGGAGAGCACCTTGCTGATCAAATACGCGCGGAAGCAGGGATGTCGCATCATCACCGGTGTCGATATGTTTGTCCGCCGATTGGCCTATCAATACAAATTATTTACCGGTCGCGACGCACCTACCCGCTTGATGCGAAAGACCATCAAAGAAGCGACCAGTCCCGTGCGATTGAACTAGCCCAGTGCGATTGAATTGGCCCAGTGCGATTGAATTGGCCCAGTGCGATTGAATTGGCCCAGTGCGATTGAATTGGCCCAGTGCGATTGAATTGGCCCAGTGCGATTGAACTAGCGCTGACTGCAAAACAGGAAACCCGATAGTGACAGAGGATTCTTTCACGCCGTCGCATCCGCTGCCAGACGGGCTCACCATTCGCCAAGCGTTGCCCAGTGATGCCGATGCGATCCATGCATTGCTACGTCCCTACGTGGCCGAACGGTCGTTGTTGTCGCGAACCGAAGCAGAGGTGATTGAATTGACGCGGCACGGTTTTATGGCCGTCAGGCAAGAAGCGGACAAGGAACGCTGTCTTGGCTTCGCCGCCGTCGAAATCTACAGCGCGAAACTTGCCGAATTGGTCTCGTTGGCTGTGCATCACGATCACCGCAACGTCGGCGTTGGCAAAGCGTTGGTGGAACACTGCGTCCAGCGTGCCCGCGACCTCGGGGTCATGGAGGTGATGGCAATCAGTTCTTCGGAATTGTTTTTTCAGAGCTGTGGTTTTGGCTATTCCCTTCCGGATCAGAAGAAGGCGTTCTTTTGTCAACTTCGCCCTCGCCATCCGGATTGAAGACAGCACCGCCTCGTTCGTTGGCAACTGGCTCTCGCAGCCAGACAGGGCTCACGAGCACGATAGCACCGGCAACCAAGATGACCCCTGGCGAGCTATCACAACTCGGCCAGAACCAGAGGCCGTCGAGCTGTCGCCAAAACGCGAGATGCAGCGACAACGCGATCGGTATCGCGACCGCAAAACGGCCCAGCATGTCGGTGGGTAGCGTCAAGATCGGACGAAGCAGAATGGAAAGAACCGAGGCAACGATCAAGACGCCCGCGACCGCTTGCCAGCCGACGATGATCGCGGGTACCGAAAGAATGGCAATCAAATCAAAAAGCCGAGCGGTCGATTGGCCGAGCGGGTCAAGTTTCAGATCAGCGTCACGGCAAAGTCCTTTTCCAAGGGCTCGTGCGTAAAACGTCGCGGCAGCAAATGCCGTCAAGATCCGCATCAGCGCATCGACGCGTAAACCGTCGCCACGCCAGAATTCCGGCACCCGCGTTTGCCAGGGCACGATCATCACGGCGGGGTAGGCAAGCATGCCGATCGTGAGAACCGCCAGCGACGTGATCGCCAACTTGCGCGGTAGCTGTTGTCGGTCCATTCGAATCAAGCCCATCGCCCAGGAAAACGAAATTGCGAGGGTGTGATAGAACAGGACCGCCAACGTGGTGGTGCTCACCAAGGGTGTCCAGAGAGGGCCACCATGCCCATGGCTGGACTGGAAGGGAAGACCCAGTCGATAAATCTCAGCAAGACCCACCAACGTCAGCGAGATGCCGACGGCTGCTTCCACAATCGGGTAACGCGGTGAGATTGGCAACCGGCACGTTCGACATCGACCACGTAGGGCCAGCCAGCCAAAAACGGGGAAATTATCGCGAGCTTTCAGTTGATGCTTGCATCGCGGACAGTACGAGCGGCCATTGACGCTCTCGCCACGGGGCATCCGCCAAGCTACCACGTTCAAGAAACTGCCAATCGATGATCCGACCCAAAACAACCATAAGAAGATCGTGACATCGACCAGCCGCGTCATGTACAAATCGGCAGGAGTGACCATCGGCCAGTGTTTTGCTTGCAACCAAGCGAGCCCAAAGATGTAGGCCAGGCATAGCAACGAAATCGTCGCCAACAGCAGCAATGCCCATGGGATCGGTCGTCGCCTACGCGTCACGTTGTTTCTTCTCCGAATCGTTGGTTGGTCGAGCGAATCCACTCACTCACTTCACGGCATGGCTGGTTGGGTGTATACAGCGGTGCAAGTCCGATTGTCGTACAGTCGCCTGTTCGGGGACAGCCCCAACAAGTGATGAGTCATGGAGTTCATTTTGCATTGTTTTCGCTCGATTCGAATCGGCTGGCCGTCGATTCGTCACCGCCTTTGCTTTCGGGAGCTGTCGCGGTCCGCTTTTTTTGTTCTCACTTTGTGGGTGGGGGTAGCGGGTGTTGCCCAAACCGATTCGCCACTTCAGCTTAGCGGACCGAGCCAAACAGAAACCGTCAACCAGCCGAGCGGCAGAGCGGAGTCTCCGGCCCCCGAATCGGTGTCGCCGGTCTCTTCCGCAGCGCCAGCGGCGGAGTCCACGCCAGCGGCAGCGGAGTCCACGCCAGCGGCAGCGGAGTCCACGCCAGCGGTAGCGGAGTTCGTCGTGCCGACGGTCCTCCCGCGTCTCACCAAAGCGGACTTGGAAACGCGGATTCAACAGGTCACCGCATCGGTCGATCTCGACGATGCTTCCAAAACGCAAATCACCGACCAGCTGAAAAAGGCACTCACACGGTTGGAGGAAGCGAAGCAGTCGACGCAGCGGATCGAGCAACTCGAGCGCCAAGCGACGATGGCGCCGGAGGAGATCAACGCTGCGCAGGCCGACTTGGCGAAACTGTCCGCGAAATCCGCCGAAGAAGCAACCGAACACTCGAAGCTTCCGCTCGACGAACTTCGCAATCATCATCGTCAAGCGATTGCGGACTTGGCGACGCTGGATCAACAACTCAAAACGCTCACCGAAGAGGTCGACCGCTGGACCAAGCGAATCGCGGACCTGCCAACCCTGACGGCCGCTGCAAGGTCGTCGCTTGCCGAAGCGGAAAAGCAGTTAGCAGAAATTCCCGCGGCCGAGACAGAAGACGCGCTTGCCAATGCGCGAAAATCGCTCGTACAAGCCAGAGTCTCGCAGTTGCAGCAGGAACTCAAACTGTACGACACGGAAAGCCGGGTTGCCGAGGATGCACAGCGGTTGTTATCGATTCAGCGGGACGCGACCGGACGCAAGCAATTGCTGAAGCAAAAGCAGGTGGAAGGATTGCAAGCGGCGCTAGCGAAAGCCGAAAAGGCGGCTGCGGAACAACAGGCCGACCTCGCTCGGCTTGCTGCTGCAGTGATGGACGAGCCGATCAAAGGGGAAGCCGAGTTGAACTCGCTGCTTGCCGAGCAAAAGACCCAAATGCTTGACAGTCTTGAGCAAGATCGCATCAAAATTATCGAACGACGCGAAGACTATCTTGCCAAGGAGGCGTTGTATGCCGAAACGCGAAAACAGGCCGAGGCGGCACAGTTTTCCGAGCAAATCGGATTGGTACTTCGCACTCAGAAGCATGAACTACCAAGCACCAGCAAGTATCATCAAAACTCGATCGATCGCCGTGAAACGGTAAGCGATCTGACGGTTGATATTTTGAAGTGGGAGAAAGAGCGTCGAAACCTGCTTGATCTCGATGCGGCCGTCGACGCGGCACTAAAAAAAGCACCGCTTCAAGTCACTGAAAAGAATCGAGAGAACGTTGAGTCTCAGCTTCGCGAGATCCTTAACGATCGATTAAACCTTTATCGCGAGTTGACGGAGATTGCTCGGAAACGCCTCAACCGGCTGATGAACCTTGAGTCCGAAGAAGTGAACCTGGCCGAATTGATCGACAAGCAAGCCGCATTTGTTTCCGAGCATGTGTTATGGGTCCCTAGCACCACGCCGATGTCGCTAAGTCTTGCCGGCGAAGCGGTTGAATTGTTGCTGGAACTCGCTAATCCCACGACGCTTCGCCGGGCAACGGACACGCTGCGCAAGGACGTTGTTGAGAAGCCCGTGGCTTCGATCGCGGTTTGGCTTTTGCTCGGATGGTTGGTGGTTTCTCGCGGACGAATCAAACGGGAACTGAGCCGTCTGGGTAACGAAGCGTCACGCCCCAATGCGACCCAATTTGCTCCGACTGCCAACGCGGTGATGATGACGGCACTGATCGCGTCCCCCGCGGCACTGCTGTTTCTTTGGATCGGATGGCGGTTGACAAAAGGATCGCCCATCGGTGCCAATCCCTATTACTTTGGCCAAGCGTTCTTCATCGGTGGCGTGTGTCTCTATGGCGTCGACTTCGTTCGTCATGTCTTTCGCAGCGACGGGCTGGCAGAAGACCATTTCGATTGGGATTTGGCAGCCAACCATGTGTTGCGCCGTGGTTTGGTATGGAGCGCTCGGGTCATTGTCCCCTGTTCGGTGCTGGTCGTGTATACCGAATTGTTGGCGGACGAGCTGACAATTGCTTCGCTCGGTCGTTTAGCATTCGCCATTGCCATGGTCACCGCCGCAGGGGTGTTGTGGACATGGGTCGGTCCCAAAAGCGCCATTATGGTTCGGATCGGATCGACTTCGCAGTCCTGGTTGGCTCGTTTGGGCGTGTCGCTGGTCCCATTGCTGTCGTTGGTTCCGCTTGTCCTGCTGATGGGTTCGCTGGCAGGTTACCACTACGCCGCTGTGCAGTTGTCATGGCGTTTTGCGGTCTCGACGGCAATTGTTGCTTTGCTGATCTTTGGTCGCGCCTTGTTGTTTCGTTGGCTATTGATCACTTACCGCCGTGTCGCGATCGCGCGAGCCAAAGAACGACGAGCGGCATTGGCACACGCTCGCGAATCGACGGCCGAAATGCCGTCGGATGCCGCAGAAATGATCGAAAGCGCAGGGCACGTTCAGTTGTCCGACTTGAATCGCCAAGCACAGAGTTTTTTGCGGTTCATCCCGATCGTACTCGGTGCCTTCGGTTTGTATCTGACATGGAGCGAGTTTGTTCCCGCGTTGGGAGTGATCAACCGCTTCGAGCTTTGGGAGAATGTTCTTCAGTCCTCTCAGTCCGATTCCGGTCCCGTCTACGTCACCCTTGGTGATTTGATTCTTGCGATCGTTTCGGCTGTTTTAACGGTCGTCGCGACACGCAATATTCCGGGTTTGCTCGACATCACGCTACTGCAGCGTTTGCCGCTCGATGCGGGTGCCCGGTATGCCGCGAGCGCCTTGACGCGGTATCTGATGATCGTCGTTGGCTCGATCGCGACGTTTCACTACTTGGGTGTGAGTTGGGGAAGCGTTCAATGGTTGGTCGCGGCTATGAGTGTTGGTTTGGGCTTCGGGCTACAAGAGATCTTTGCCAACTTCGTCTCGGGAATCATTTTGCTTTTTGAACGTCCCGCGCGAGTCGGTGACACGGTGACCATTGGGGAAGTGACCGGTACGGTAACGAGGATCCGGACGCGAGCGACAACGATTTTGGATTGGGACAACAAAGAACTGATCGTTCCCAATCGAGAATTTGTGACCGGGAACTTGGTCAACTGGACGCTCAGCAATCCGAGTTTGCGGTTGACCACGACCGTCGGCGTCGCTTACGGCAGCAATACTCGCTTGACAACTCGACTACTCTATGAAGTCGCCGCAGCCAACCCGTTGGTCCTCGACGACCCCGAACCCGTCGTGGTGTTCTCGAGTTTTGCGGAAAGCACGCTCGATTTTGAGCTGCGGGTGTTTACGAATGGTTTGACGAATTTTCGTCGTTTGCGCCATGAACTGCATCTGGCGATCGATGATCTTTTTCGTGAGCATGGCATTGAGATCGCCTTTCCTCAGCGAGATCTTCATGTGCGCTCGATGGATGGTTTGGATATCGCCAAATTACGACACGAAGAAGCTGTAGAATCGCGTCTGTGATTCACTCTCCCTTACGAAAGCCTTGCTACCCATGACGATCCCCGCTCGTCGACACTCCTATGCGAATGACGCGCCGGTCAGGGCAGACGGCGACTACGTGCTTTATTGGATGATCGCCAACCGGCGGACCCATTACAACTTTGCCCTACAACATGCGGTCGATCAAGCGAAGCAGTTCGGGAAACCGCTTGTCATCTTTGAGCCGTTGCGTGTGCGATATCCATGGGCAAGCGACCGAATGCATCGGTTTGTGATCGAAGGGATGAGAGACAACCGAGAGGCTCTTGCGGGCAAGGAGGTGGTTTACTACCCCTACGTCGAGCCCACGCCCGGAGTCGCATCCCCGCTTCTTTATACGCTTGCCAAGCGATCCTGCACGGTCGTGACGGATGAGTATCCCTGTTTTTTTCTGCCCGACCTGATCCGCGCGGTCAAGCGTCGCATCCCCGCTCGGTTGGAGTTGGTCGACAGCAACGGTGTGATGCCGCTGCGAAGCCCCGATCGCACGTTCACGGTCGCTCATAGTTACCGCCGTTGGATGCAAAAGAACATTCTTGACGTGCTATTGGAGATGCCGAAGAAGGACCCGCTTGCACGGGTTAAGCTGCCCAAGTCGATTGGCCTGCCAAACTCGATTCTGAAGCGCTGGCCTGCCGCAGACCTCGATTCGTTGCTCCGTAGCGGGGGACTTGACTCCATTCCGATGGATCACGATGTCAAACCCAGCGAAACGATTGTGGGTGGTGCACGCGATGCGGGAAGACGTTTGGCGAGTTTCCTCAAGAACGATCTAAGACGCTATAACGAGGACCGTAATCACCCGAACGAATCCGCGACGACGGGGCTCAGCCCGCATTTGCACTTTGGGCATATCTCAGCGCACGAGATGGTCCAGCGCGTCTTAGACCACGAAGACTGGACGCCGGACATGGCGTCGCCGGCGAATGGAAAGAACCACGGTTTCTGGAACACGACCGAGCCGGCTGAGGCGTTCTTGGATCAAGTGTTGACGTGGCGTGAGATGGGGTTCAATCGGACGTTTCGCGAAAACGACCGCTATGACCAATTTGATTCGCTCCCCGATTGGGCGCTGGCAACGCTTCGGAAGCACGCAGCGGATCCACGTCCAGAGCAATACGATCTTGAGCAACTCGAGCATGCCAACACAGCCGATCCGATTTGGAACGCCGCGCAACGGGAAATCGTTCGCACCGGAGTGATGCACAATTACATGCGGATGCTATGGGGTAAGAAGATCTTGCAATGGACGCGGAGTCCCGAACAAGCCTTGTCCGTGATGATAGAGCTGAACAACAAATACGGACTCGATGGACGCGACCCCAATTCCTACAACGGCATCTTTTGGGTGCTCGGTCGGTTCGACCGAGCATGGGGACCGGAACGGCCCATCTTTGGCAGTGTCCGGTACATGACCAGCGACAGCGCCAAGCGGAAACTAAGAATGGATCAATACTTACTGCGTTTCGGTCCCATGCAACAAGACCATCCCATTGAGCCGCCGACTATTCGACGGCGAGATGGCTGAGATCCAAATCGTCATTCATCGATTTCTGCAGCTTTTGTAATGCGGCAAACAATCGATGGACGGTTGTTTTCATCGCTGGCTTGCCCGCAAGATCCGTGATCTCATCCGGGTCTTGCTGTAGGTCGTACAATCGGACCACATTGGCATTGGGATAGGCGATCAGTTTGTACTGGTCCGTGCGGATGCTGCGCTGTTTGTCGAGATAGCATCCATAGATGGGTTGGCGAGGTCTTTCCTCGCCCGCAAGCGTGGGTAGCAACGATTGAAATTCGACATGCGCTGGCTTTTCCACTCCCGCTAATTCCAACGTCGTCGGCATCACATCTTGCAAATAGATGGGTTGATGGATTTGTTCCCCCGCTTTCACGCCTGGGCCGACGACGATAAAGGGAACACGCACCGAGTGATCGTACATGTTTTGTTTTCCCATCAACCCATGTTGGCCGCATGCCAGTCCGTGATCCGCGGTAAAGAAGATCCAAGTATTCTCTGCTTTTCCGGTTTGCTCGATCGCTTCAAGAATTCGGCCAATCATCGCATCGGTGTGCGTGATCAAGGCGTAGTACTCGCCGCGATGGACTTGAACCGAATGTGGCGTACGTGGAAACGGTGCTAGCTTCTCATCGCGAAGGGTTGGCCCGCAACCGATTTCTTTGGCAAAGGGGTACAGCGGTTGGAAATTGGGCGGCATCAAAATGGAATCCGCGGGGTAACGGTCAACGTAGCTTTGCGGTGATTGACGTGGATCGTGCGGCGCGTTGAAGGCAAGGTACATGAAAAACGGCTCGTCGCGGGAAGCCGCTTCGCTTAGGAAGTCATCGGCATGGTTGGCAACGATTTCGCTCCAGTGCGTTCCGCCTTCCCAAAAACCTCCGAACTTTGGATCCGAAGGGGACCAAGGATCACTGCCGTCGGCGGCCGGTCGGTCGTAGGCTTGTGGGACCGTCGAGGGCATCCCCGGTCGAACGTCTCGAGCGACGTCAAAGGCTTTTTTCGCATCGGCTTTGCAATGCCATTTTCCGGTCATGTAGGTGCGATAGCCGGCTGATTTCATCATCTCGCTCCACCACCGTCCTTCGCGGCGTTCCTGTTCCGAGTTGTTGTAAACCGCATTGGCATTCCAAACATAGCGACCGGTGTTCAGCATGGTGCGACTTGCCACGCAAACGGCACCGCTCCAAGATCCCATGTTGAAGCTGTGCGTGAACGTGGTGCCTCGTCTCGCGAGTTGATCCAGATTGGGCGTCTGGATTTCGGTATTCCCCAGGGATGCGAGGGTGTCAAAGCATTGGTCGTCGGCAAAGACGAACACAATGTTCGGCTTTTCAGCGGCTTGGAGTGAGTCGCTGAGCGTGACGCAGAGAAGCGTCGTTAAGAGGAGGAGGCAACGGGATCGCATGGAAGGGGCTCGTTTTGAGTGGAGGATCTGGAAAGGGGTGGATGTGAAGGACAAATTGGCTTGCAGGACGGTAGCCATCACCGAGGCCGCGTGAAAGACTCAAGTCAAACCGCTTGACCTGACCGCTTGACTTGACCCGCCGCCCTCGCGTGGATGGTATGGGTACGCATCTTACATGCATCGGATACCACGCCGCAAGTTTGCGACCACCCAAGCGGCAGAAATCACGGCACGCAGGTTCATGTCAAAACTCCAGGGGTTAGTGGCTTTCGCTCGATTACGACCGGCGTCACCGAGCACGGCCCGTGTGGTTTCCCCTGAAAATAGCCTATGTCGTGCTTCGTGTGCACAAGCAAGCGTAAAGCGATTTGATGGTCGGTCCATCATCGATTAAATGACTGTGAAGAATGTCCGACAAAAGCTCACTCGCGTGCATCGGACGGTTCGCCACCTGCTGCTGGCATCGTGCGGCTAAACCAACACCAGCAATCGATCCAATCAGCCCACCAACAAACAGACCGATGAATGCGAATCCAACGGCGATCATCTATGTCGCAACGACGGTACCGAGGGTCTTTCCGTCGGCGGATTCGCGACATTGCTTGTGGCTTCGTAGGGATTTTGATGTGATTCTTTGGGCATGCACAAATCATTCGGGGAACGGTTCGCGTCATCCGGCACGCGCGAAAGATTCTCAATTACAACACCGGCCACTCGCATGCTCGGGTGCATGCGATGGGTACTCGCTTTCAGTCGTCTCCCGTCGCTCTCGACAAGTCGATTGCAGCGTCAATCCTTTGCACAATAGCGTCTATGTTCTCGCCATACGCCACGTTTCCAAGCTTGTATCGTTCCAAAGATTGCGATTCCTTTGCTCGGTGGCAGCAAGGCCCAAGAAGGCGAGTGCTAGGTATGATTTGGATGAGAACATGGTAGTGGGCTTTAGTCGTCGAGTGAAGAATCCATGTTAGTCCGAGGGTTGATGGGTGGGAGGGCTGTTTTTTTAATGCCAGAACAACTAAGTCATCCCCTGGTGAGCAGGGGTGTAATGCGGAAATCGTACTCTTATGCCCCTAGTCAGTCAATTTTTTGGCTCATCCGACGGAAGCGCGCGGAACCCAGACTCGAGGTTTTTTGGAGGTATGGCTCCGGTGTCCAATGATCTCTTAGAAAAGAGTGCCCGACGGACGGTCGTCCGCCGGGAATCGGTAGCACCCTTGGCGCACCGTCGACCGGGATATCCCTTGTCAAGTTGCACCTCTGCAGAGCTCGACTCCGTTTCTCCCGGCAACTGCACGACCTATCTATCACGGAAGGGTTTGCGGTATTGACCTGGTGTACAACCTTCGTGGCGGCGAAACGCGGTCACCAGATGTGCGGCGGTTCGATAGCCGGTCAGGGAAGCGACTTGTTCGAGACCATACTTGGTTTCTGCTAAGAGCATTCGGACTCGGTCCATCCGGACCCGCTCGATTTCTTCTCGCGGACTGCGCCCTAGCGAATCACGAAACCGACGCTCGAGCGTGGCTCGAGAGATCGCGGTTGCTTCGATTACATCCGTGACGCCAATCCCTTCACAGGCATGAGTTCGGATAAACTGAATCGCTTCCGCAAGGTTTCGATCGTCTACGGCCAAAACATCGGTTGACCGGCGGACGGTGACACGCGATGGGGGGATAAGGTAGTGTGTCGATTGGAGGATTTCGCCCGACATCAGACGCGCGAGCAGGGATGCTCCTTCAAAGCCGATGCGATGTGCGTCGGGTTCAATGCTGCTGAGTGGAGGATTCGAAAGATCACAAATCACTTCGTCATCATCGACACCCAGGACCGCGACTTGATCGGGAACTCGAAAGTTGGCCCGTGACGCGGCGCCCAACACTTGTCGGCCTCGCATGTCGTTGCAAGCGAAAACACCAACGGGTTTTGGTAGTGTTGCCAACCACTGCGCGATCTCCTTCTCGTCGGACTCGCCCTGCGCTTCCCGACCGAGCGTATCGACGTGGTGCTCACCCACAGATTGCTTCGGCTTTCGCTGTGAGGAAAGCACGTTGGGGATCATTCCGAGCTCCACGCAGCAATTGAGAAACGCATCGCGTCGTTGATCCGAAAAATCGACCTCTTCATAACCACAGTAGGCCAAGTGGCGAAAGCCTCGTTGTCGAAAATGCTCGACGGCGATCGCTGCACAGGCGTTGGGATCGGTATTGAAACAAACGCCGCGGCGCGGGTGGAACAGACCACGAAGGTCGACCGTTGGTACTCCAAAACGCTCAACGCTTTGAGCGATCTTGGCATTCTCGATGCGCGCGATCACCCCGTCAAAGCGTTGGCGTTCGACGGTGGCAGGAACATCTTCTTGCAGGCCTCGCTCCAAATGCAGCACGTGCCAATGTCCATGAGCTCGCATGTAGGAAGCAATGCCCATCAAGCAGTTGCGACCATAGGCACGAGATGATTCGATCAACAGCAGCACTTGCGGCATTTTTCGAATCATTCGTCGTTTTGATAGCGGGCGCTGCACAGATTGCCTCGGCGAAAAGACCACGCGAACCAAGGAATGTCGCAATTCCATGGGTGTCGTCGATTGTAGTCCGGCGAGGGCCCGGGTCGATCCGGCGTAAGTCCGTCTGCGGCAAAAATGAAACTTATTCACGCAAGAATGAAATGTGTCGGCGCAAGGAATCGCATAAAATAGGCCATCCCGTTGCTCTGGCGATTCGCACGGTGGCCCCGTGGCTTCGCCTTCGTTCCCCTGTTTCCAAGTCAATCCCTGTTTCCAAGTCAACCCCTGTTCCCAAGTCAAACGGTTCCGATACCTCATACGATGAACCCGCAATCCACTGTTCGAGCCTGGCAAGAGAGCATCACGATTCCCACCTACGGGATTGGGGATCCGGATCCCAATCCGATGTTCTTGGAAAAACGTGTCTACCAGGGCTCCAGCGGTGCGGTCTATCCGTTGCCGGTGGTCGCCAAGATCGAAGACGAAAAGCATGATCAGGTTTGGCAGGCGGTGTTTTTGGAGAATGAGTTCCTGCAGATCATGGTGTTGCCGGAACTTGGCGGTCGCATTCAGATGGCCCTCGACAAAACGAATGACTACCATTTTGTTTACTACAACCGAGTGATCAAGCCGGCGCTCGTCGGTCTTGCTGGACCTTGGATCAGCGGTGGCATCGAGTTCAATTGGCCTCAGCATCATCGGCCCAACACTTACGGTCCGGTCGATTTTACGATTGAAAACGGTGACGACGGTTCGTGTACGTTGTGGTGTCACGAAATCGACCGTATGCACCGCACCGAAAGCCGGCATGGCGTGACGTTGTACCCCGATCACGCCTATTTGGAAATCAAAGCCCGTTTGTATAACCGCACGACCCAGCCACAAACGTTTTTGTGGTGGGCGAACCCGGCGATTGCGGTCGACGACCACCACCAATCGATCTTTCCGCCTGACGTCGGGGCGGTGATGGATCATGGCAAGCGAGACGTGTCGACTTTTCCCATCGCGACCGGAACCTATTACAAGATCGACTATTCCCAAGGTGTCGACGGCAGCCCGGAACAACCGGGCACGGATATTTCACGCTATCGGAACATCCCGGTGCCAACATCCTACATGGCCTACAAAAGCGACTATGATTTCGTCGGCAGCTATGATTCGCGCCGACGTGCGGGGTTGCTACACGTTTGTGACCACCATGTCAGTCCTGGCAAGAAACAATGGACATGGGGAACCGGCGATTTTGGTCAAGCCTGGGACCGCCATTTGACGGATGACGATGGTCCGTACATCGAATTGATGTGCGGTGTCTACACGGACAACCAGCCCGATTTCAGTTGGCTGATGCCAGGCGAGCAAAAATCGTTTTCACAGTACTTCATGCCCTACAAGGGCGTTGGAGTGATTGGGAACGCGACGATTCATGCTGCTGTCGGAATGGATGTCGCCGCTGGACGAGCCAAGGTTCGCGTTTACACCACTGGATGTGACGAACACGCGAAATTGATTTTGGAGTCCGAGGAGAAAACGATTGGGGAAGCGACGTTTGCCGCGACTCCAAAAAGCTACTTTGAGCAGGTTTTTGAGGTCGGTCCCGATGATGCCTCACACGATCTGACCGTTCGGGTACTCAGTTCCGAGGGGATCGAGTGGGTTGCATGGACCCCACCGAGTGAATTGCCGCATGACATTCCGGAACCTGCCAAGGCGATCGATTTACCTGAGAAAGTCGACACGACCGAGGCGCTCTTCTTGGCAGGTCAGCATATCGAGCAGTACCGTCACGCGACTCGCCGTGCGATGGATTATTACGACGAAGCGCTGCGGCGTGACCCGGGTGATGCCCGTTGCAATAATGCCAAAGGGAAATTGCTCTACCGCTGTGGTCAATTCGCGGAGTCACTCCCCTATTTCGAACGCTCGATCGAGCGCATGACTCGACACAACCCGAATCCGTACGACGGCGAGCCGCTCTACAACCTGGGATTGTCGCTTATCATGCTTGAGCGATTTGCAGAGGCCTACGATGTGTTAGCCAAGGCGACATGGAATGCGGCTTGGCGGCCGGCCGCTTCTTTTCAATTGGCGCGAATGGATGTTCGACGAGGCCGTCTTGCTTCAGCAAGACGCCTGTGCGGTGAATGCGGCGATGACCACCTCCAAGCCGTTCATCTCGATTGCTATCTCGTTAGAGACCACTCCCACTTTAGCAATCGGGTCGACAACGCACTCGATCAGAATTCATTCAATTTCGGAAGCCTTTTCGAGCAAGCCATCCATCATGGTCGCTTCGATGTTTACGACCAACGGACGCGTGACGACCAAAACACCGCCATCGAGCTTGCCATTGATTACGCGGCATTCGGTGCCTACGATCGCGCCGTGTTGGTGCTTGAGCATTTGCTCTCGCGAATCGAATCCACGGCGTCGATGGTGCATTACCACCTCGGCTACTACCTGGAAAAGCTCGGCCGAACCCAGGAAGCGACGTTGCAACGACGGTTGGGACAGCAACGTGGGTCGGGTGACCTGTTTTTTGCCAATAAGCTTGAAGATATCGTGGTGCTTCAATCGGCAATCGAGCGAGACGGTGGTGATCCGGTCGCCGCCTACCAGCTAGGGAATCTTTGGTACGCTGCTCGTCAATACGATGATGCGATTGCGTGCTGGCAGAAGTCTCGCGCTTGGAATCCGAGTTTCCCGACCGTGTGGCGTAACCTGTCGCTCGCCAGTTTTAACCAAAAGGGCGACGCGACAACGGCATGGGAATCCATGAGCCGGGCGTTCGAACTCGATTCGGATGATGCACGCGTCCTATTTGAACTTGACCAATTGGCAGGCCGCCTTGGGCATCCGCCGGCCAAGCGGCTCGAGCGTTTGTTGAAGTATCCGCAGCAGGTTGCTCTCCGCGACGATTTGTATTTGCAACGCTGCACGCTACACAACCTCCTTGGCGAGCATCAGATGGCGCTCGATCTGCTGCGGTCGCGGCACTTTCATCCCTGGGAGGGGGGCGAGGGCAAGGTGCCGACGCAATATGTGGTTGCCTTGACTCAATTAGCCAGCGAAAGGATGGCTCACGACGATCCTGCCGCCGCAATTGAGTTGTTACGGCAAGCCATGGAGTGGCCCGAGAACCTCGGTGAAGGCAAGTTGGCGGGGACGCGAGAAAACAACGTGCATTACTTACTCGGTTGTGCCTACGAAGCCATCGGCAATCGAACTGTGGCCCGCGAATCGTTCCTTCGGGCAAGCGATGGATTGAGCGAACCCACGTCCGCGATGTTCTACAACGACCAACCACCCGACATGATCTACTATCAAGGATTAGCACATGCCAAGCTTGGCAACGTGGATCAAGCGAGGTTTTGTTTTGAGCGGCTGGTTGATTACGGCAAGCAGCACCTAGACGATAAGGCTGCGATAGACTACTTCGCCGTATCGCTGCCTGATTTCTTGGTCTTCGATGCCGATTTGGATCAGTCCCATCGGGTTCATTGCCACTACATGATGGCACTCGGTTTGTTGGGCATGGCCGAGTGGCACTCTGCGAGCGAGCAGTTTGGAATGGTCTTGCAAAGTGAACCTGCCCACATCGGAGCGACCGTTCATCATAAACTTGTCGGACATGTTTGAAAGTCCTGAAGACGCAGAATCGACCTTTCACCGGAAAACCTAGCCTTGTCCGAAATCAATCCCTACGAACCAGCTGATGCCAAATCCAAGCCAACCACCGACTCGGGGCCACTCAGCGATCAATACAATATGCGATTCCTAGGGCTCATCTGCTTTGTCGCAGCCATGGGGGGATTGCTGTTTGGATACGACTGGGTCGTGATCGGTGGTGCGAAGCCGTTTTACGAACCGTATTTTGAAATATCGGATTCGCCGCTACTGCAAGGTTGGGCGATGAGCAGTGCGTTGGTCGGTTGCCTGGTGGGTGCGGTCGTTTCGGGAATCCTGGCGGATCGACTGGGGCGCAAACGATTGCTGATTTTATCCGGTTTCTTGTTCACGCTTTCAGCGATTGGCACCGCGCTTTCAAGCGACTTCACATGGTTCAATCTTTTTCGGCTGATTGGCGGTGGAGGTATCGGCTTGGCTTCGAATCTTTCGCCGATGTACATCGCCGAGATTTCTCCGGCCGCCACGCGTGGTCGTTTTGTCTCGATCAATCAGTTGACGATTGTGGTGGGGATTCTGGCGGCACAACTTGTCAATATGATGATCGCCCAGGAGGTTTCCGACAATGCAACGGTCGAAATGATTCGTCAATCGTGGAACGGAACCGATGGTTGGCGTTGGATGTTTGCGGCAGAAACGGTTCCTGCCGCTGCGTTCTTTTTGTTGATGTTCTTTGTCCCCGAGAGTCCACGCTGGCTGATCAAAGATGGGCAAAATGACCGAGCCCGCGGAGTGCTCGCAAAAGTCGGTGGCGAGGCGTATGCGAAAGCCGAAGTCGATGACATCCAGCAGACGCTCGGCCAAGAGGAGATCTCGCAGGTCCACTACAGTGATTTGTTGGAATCGAAGGTGTTGAAGATTCTCGCTTTGGGCGTTTTCTTGGCCGTCTTTCAACAATGGTGCGGGATCAATGTGATCTTTAACTACGCACAAGAGATTTTCGCCGCAGCGGGTTATGGTGTCGGCGCGATCATGTTCAATATCGTGATCACGGGCATCGTCAACTTGGTGTTCACCTTTGTTGCCATTTTTACCGTCGACAAATTCGGCCGCCGCGGGCTGATGTTGCTTGGCAGCGGCGGGTTGGCGATCATTTATGCGATCCTCGGGGCATCCTACTACAGCGAGACCCGTGGCGTGTTCATGTTGGTCTTGGTGGTCAGCGCCATCGCTTGCTATGCGATGTCCTTGGCTCCGGTGACCTGGGTCGTGATCTCCGAAATCTTTCCCAATCGTATTCGGGGTGCCGCAGTAGCCGTTTCCGTTTTCAGTCTTTGGCTGGCTTGCACGGCGCTGACGTTTTCCTACCCGCTACTGAACCAAGCCCTTGGCGTTCATGGCACCTTCTGGTTGTACGGTGCCGTTTGTTTGCTGGGATTCTTTGTGATCTTTTGGAAGCTACCGGAAACCAAAGGCAAATCCTTGGAACAGATTGAACGCGAAATCATTTCCTAGTCCTTCCATTCCTCCCTCCCCTCCCGTCCAGAAACGAACGAGTGACTTAACATGACCAATCCTATGCGATCCCGATTCTGCTTGCTGGCGATGCTCGGCGCTTGCATGCTCGGCACCCAACCCTGTTCACGAGCCTCGGAGCCCGCCATGGATCTTTCGGGCCAATGGCAAGTCCTGCTGGATCATGAAGGGACGGTTGATCCCGGGGACGTTGATCCATCCGACGATTTTCAACCCGTTACGCTTCCCGGGACGTTGCGTGACCAGGGTCTGGGGGATCCGGTTGGCCCCGATACCCAATGGATCGGCGGTGTGAAGACGGAGCTTTGGAATCAGCCAAAATACGCTCGGTACCGCGATCGAGATCACTTCAAGATGCCGTTTTGGTGGCAACCCGAAAGACACTTCGTCGGCACGGCTTGGTACCGCCGGTCGGTGGACGTTCCCGCTGCATGGAACGGCAAGCGTATTCTCCTCGAACTCGAGCGTCCCCACTGGATGACGACCCTTTTCGTGGACGGCCAACAAGTCGGTCAGGGCGATTCGCTCGGAACGCCGCACCGGTTTGATCTTTCCGATCATCTAGCGCCCGGCGAGCACACGCTGACCCTTGGAGTGAACAACAGCTTGAATGCGATCGACGTGGGGTTGAATTCGCACAGCGTGAGTGATCACACACAAACCGCTTGGCATGGCATCGTCGGGGCAATCGAACTACGTGCCGAACCCAAGGTGGCGATTGAAAAGACGCAGATCTTTCCAAGCAAACAGGGGCGGTCGGTTCGGCTGAAGATCGATCTGGTCAATGCAACCGAGCAACGTCGAAACGAAACGATTTCGGTGAAGGTTGCTCAGGACGATCGGGTGCTCGGAGAACGTGTTTTCTCGATCGACCTTGCGGTCGGAACGTCTTCGTTTGACGGCGAATTGCAGTTCACCGAAACGCCCCGACGTTGGGACGAGTTTTCCCCTTCCCTTTGCCACTTCACCGCGACGATCGAGTCGACCCAGGACGTTTACGAGGATACCTTTGGCGTCCGCAGCATTGAAACCGCGAATCGTCAATTGGTGCTCAATGGCAAACCGATCTTTTTGCGTGGTTCACTGGAATGTTGCATCTTTCCTTTGACTGGTTACCCGCCAACCGATCTCGATTCGTGGACGCGGATCATTCGCATCTGTAAAGAACATGGATTGAATCACTTGCGGTTCCATTCTTGGTGTCCGCCTAAAGCCGCATTCGTGGCGGCGGATGAACTTGGGTTCTATTTTCAAGTGGAGTGTTCGACTTGGCCTAACGCCAGTACCAAGTTAGGTGTCGGCGAACCGATTGACACTTGGCTCTACCGCGAAACCGAGCGAGTTCTTTCAGAGTATGGGAATCATCCCTCGTTTCTACTGCTTGCCTCGGGCAACGAACCCGCCGGTGCGGAGCGCGGAGGCAAGTTCCTTGGACCCTGGGTGACCGAATACAAAATGCGTGATGACCGCAGGTTATTCACCAGTGGGTCGGGATGGCCGAGTATCGACGAGAATCAATACCATGTAACGCCGTCCCCTCGAATTCAACAGTGGGGCGAAGGGCTGAGCAGTCGCATCAATGCCAAGCAACCGGAAACGATCACGGATTACCAAGACTTTGTTTCGAGGTATCAGGCGCCGGTGGTCAGTCACGAGATTGGACAATGGTGTGTCTACCCGAACTTCGATGAGATGAAGAAGTACGGCGGATCGCTCAAGCTTCGTAACTTTGAAGTGTTCCGTGATTTCTTGGACGAAGCGAAGATGCTCGATCAGGCCGAAGCGTTCCTGATGGCCTCGGGGAAATTGCAGGTGCTGTGTTACAAAGAGGAAATCGAGTCCGCATTGCGAACGGCGACGTTTGGCGGGTTTCAGCTACTGGATATGCGAGATTTCCCCGGTCAAGGAACGGCATTGGTCGGAATGCTTGACCCCTTTTGGGACTCGAAACCCTACCTGACGCCGGAGCAATTCCGCCGGTTCTGTGGCCCGATCGTGCCGCTGGCTCGGATGCAAAAACGTACCTGGCGAACAGACGAAACGTTCACGGCTGATCTGGAAGTTTCGCACTATGGCCCTGAGACTCTCGTGAACGCCGAGGTCCGATGGACCATTACCGCCGAAGGAAAGACGGTCGCATCGGGTTCCCTGGCTCCGCAAACGATCCAGGCAGCCGGTCTTCGTCAACTCGGGCGGATTGAGGTGTTACTTTCCGAATGCAAAGAGGCGGCGAACTTGAATTTGGAGGTCACGATCGATACACCGGACGGTCCCATTGCCAACGACTGGAATATTTGGGTCTATTCGGAACAAGTCGATGCGTCCAATGCCGAGGAAGTCTTGGTCGTGCATGCATTGGATGAGGAAGCGACGTCGCACCTCCGCCATGGCGGCAAGGTGGTCTTATTGGCGAATCCTCGTACCGTAAAGACAGACGTGGAGCTTGGGTTTTCGTCCATCTTCTGGAACACCGCCTGGACCGGCGGCCAAGCCCCCCAAACACTCGGCGTCCTCTGCGACCCGGCGCACCCGGCACTGGCGAGGTTCCCGACCGAGTCTCATAGCGATTGGCAGTGGTGGGAGCTGATCCACGGGGCTGCCACGATGGAGATGGATTCGCTTCCCGACTCGCTCAGGCCGATGATTCAAGTCGTTCCCGATTGGTTCGCCCCCCAGCGACTGGGCTTGGCGTTTGAGGCCAAGGTCGAAGGCGGCAAGTTGTTGGTCTGCTCCATGGATTTGCAAAACGACCTTGACCACCGCCCGGTGGCGAAGCAAATGCGTGCTTCGCTGATGGGCTACGTCAACGGAGATGAGTTTCAGCCGGCCGAGGAGGTGACGGCCGATCAAGTACGGGAGCTATTTCGCGAGCTCAGCCCGCTCGAGAAGCTCTTTCCCACGATCTCCGTGGATAGTCACCAAGCTGGTTACGGCCCTGAAATGCTGATCGACGGCGATGCATCGACGATGTGGCATACCGCATGGAGTCCATCGCCCGAGGCGTTGCCGCATTGGTTGATGCTTGATCTGCACAAGCCAATCACCGTGGCCGGCATCCGTGCGTGGCCACGACGCGTTCAAGACAACGGTCGGATCAAAGGATTCGAGGTCTTGGTCAGCAGCGATGCAAAACACTGGCAGCAAGTTGCCGCAGGCACGTGGCCGAACGACGCGGCGATGAAGGTCGTAGCCTTTGATGAGCCACACACCTTTCGTTACCTGAAGCTGATCGCCAGCGAAGAGGTGAACGGCAAGGCGTTTACAAGCCTCGCCGAGATCGACCTCGATCTGGTTGCCTCGGAATGAGGGCTGGATTTCACGCATTCAGCGTGCCCCCGTGTACCAACCTACGCTGAAGTGTGAAATCCAAGGGTCGATTAACGGATCGATTCGTCTGGCAATTCGCTGCCGATGCCTTCGTCGAGTGGCATCGTGTCCTGTTCAATCCCGGCAGCTTGCATCAGCTTGTCTAGCTCAGCAGCAAGCTGCTGTACAACTTCAGCGTGCTCAGGTTGTTGGCTCAGATTGACCCGTTCGGATGGGTCTTGATTCAAATCGTACAGTTCCGCCATGTGGCGATCCGGTTTGCCATCGCCGTGAGGATAGCGAATGTACTTCCAACGGTCGGTTCGGATCGCACGCACATTCGGTGTGAAGGGAAACTGTTTTTCATAGTTGTAGTGATAGAACCACGACGTTCGCCATTGGTCGGGATGCTCCAGCAGCAATCGGATGGATTTGCCCTGGATGTTCTCAAGCGGTTTGGCTCCACAGAGATCGAGCAGGGTTGGGGCAACATCAAGGGTTAGCACTTGCCCTTTAACCCGCTTGGGGCCGTCGGGGGTCAATGCGGGGTATCGAATCAGCATGGGAACGCGGACACTCGGTTCATGTGCGGTCCTTTTATCCACCATCCCATTTTCGCCTTCAAGCAGTCCATTGTCGCCCATGAAGACAAAGACGGTGTTGTCAAGTTGCTGCGTCTCGGTCAAGTAGGCGAGGAGTCGCCCGACCGAATCGTCCACGGAAAGAATCGTGCCCCAATAAGCCCGAACCATGTTGGCAAAATCGACCACCCCGCTGGCTTTATCGTTGGGGAATTCCTTACGCCAATCAAAAAGCGGTCCGTAGATCCCGTGCCACGTCATCAGTCGTTGTTGCATCCATTTGGGCTTGTCCTGCAAATGGAATGACGAATGGGGATAGTTGACTTCGACGTCGTCAAACGCATGTTCGTATTTTTCTTCGGGCAGATAGAAGCTATGAGGTGCCTTTTGGCCGATCATCAGCATGAACGGATTGTCGCGTTTCTGCTTGTCAAGCCAATCCAATGCCATGTCGGTCACGACAGTGGTGTAGTATCCGGGGACGACCTTCGCTCCGTTGCCGTTGATATTGAATTCGGTATCGAAGTACTTGCCTTGACCCTTGTGGGTGACAAAGTAGTCAAAGCCGGGACGTGGCTGGTCATTTTGCTCGCCCATGTGCCACTTGCCGATGTAGGCCGTTTCGTAGCCTTCGTCTTGCAAGCGAAGCGGAAAACTTGCGAGTTGTTCCGGGTACTCGGTGAAATTGTTGGTCACGCCATGGGCGTGTGCGTAAAGACCGCTCAAAATCGATGCTCGACTTGGCGAGCAAAGACTGGTGGTGCAGAACATGTTCTCGAAGTATAGGCCCTGGTCCGCCAAGCGATCGATGTTGGGCGTTTTTAAATAGGGGTGCCCTGCGCACGACAGTGCGTCATAGCGGATGTCATCGCAAAGCATCACGATCACGTTAGGCCGATCCGCACCCGCAGACGGGGGTACAAGCGTGAGTGCGACGAATAGCGTGAAGAACGTCAAAGACCAGCGCACGCCGGTGGCTACCAAACTCATGATCGTGTCCTCGTGATGTCAAAAGGCAAATGACGGAGTCGATGGAAGCCCTCGAGTATAGCGAGAACTCGTTTCCCCTGCTTGGAAACGGTGCCGTTTGAAACGCTGATTTCGCCTACGCGGACAGCGCACTTTCCTCTTCCTACAAGCACGAAGCGCAAGCGAGTGAATCACTGACGTCAAAACGCACCCGCTCGCGATTCGTGCTTGTCTTTGCAACGTTTCCGCTCCAAAGTGGCGCTATCCAGCCATGCCGGGTCTCGAGTGAAGACAGCGGACGCGACCACACGGGGGCTAATGAAAGGGGGGGCTAATGAAAGGGGGGGCTAATGAAAGGGGGGGCTAATGAAAGGGGTCAGGCGGAACGCCCCGAACGCCGACATCGCAGCGAAACAGACTTCCGCTATGGGGGTGCTTCTCAATGGCCGCCTGATCGAGGCCTTCCTTGGCAGTCGTGATGTAGAGCCTATCCAGGTCGGCTCCGCCGAAACAACATGACGTGACTTGCGCGGCCGGTACTTCGACTCGGTGCAGCTGCATTCCCGATCGTCCATCATAGCAGTGGACGGCGTGACCGCCCCATAGCGCCACCCATAGATTGCCATCGACGTCCATTGCCATCCCATCGGGTGTCCCTTGTGCGGATGGGATTTCCACAAAGGGGCGACGGTTTGAAACATTGCCGCTGGGAATGTCGACGTCAAGCAAATCGACCCGCTGCGTCGGTGAGTCGATGTAGTAGAGCCTTGTTGCATCCGCGGACCACGCCAAGCCATTGGAAATGGTCACGCGTGACAGCACTTCGGTGACGCAGCCGTCTCTATCAACCCGATAGAACGCCCCGGCGTTTGCCTCGCCATCGAGACTCAGGGTGCCAACGTAGAATCGGCCTGTGGGGTCACACTTGCCGTCGTTAAACCGAAGATTGCGAGGACCGAAATCAAGTTTGCAGAGAAGCTCCGATTTGCCGCTATTCCAATCGAGCGCGATGATGTCGTCGCGTCGTGCCACCAACCATCGGCCATCTTGGGTCGGTGCTGCGGCCCCGACGAAATCCCCCAGCACGCGAGTCTGGTTGATTCCTGTGGAGACATCCAAGCAATGAAGCTGGCCCGACAAAATGCTGACCCACCACAGGCGATTCGCATACCATATCGGCCCCTCGGCTAACTCAGCCTTCGCGTCGTAGACAAGTTCCGCTTTCATGGTCTTCCCTTTCTTGGAAATCGAATCGTCTGCTTAGCGGCTGGAAACTTCGACCGAGACCGGTTCGAAGGTGGCTAAATTCGGTAGCTGGCCACGCACGCCGATCGGTGGCACTTCTCGGTTTGCGGTCCAGACGATGGCGTTGAGGATCAAACGGCGAAGGTCCTCGTCGCTCCAATTCTTGTAGAAGTGCGGCATCACAATCGCGAATCCACGTCCACCGCCCGTTGCCGGTTCACGCTCGACGCACCATGCCACGATTTCTCGTTCAGGCTTTTCGGGTGGCAGCATCGACGTGGCTAAGGCGGTCACATTCGCGGCAAGTTGATTGTCGTTCTTGCCGAAGTAGTTTTTGATGTAGGGTTCGTCGTGAATCGTAAATTCCGACCAGCCTCGCGAAATGGGATGGGTGGGGGTTGCGGGAGTGATCGTCGCAGCCTGGAAAATCTTGGCGATGCCTTGGTGGTGAGGGCAGGTGTTGTTCGCAAAGTAGCCACCCATCCAGTGCAACAGGGGATGCTCGCCATCGGCGGCGACATCCTTACCGAGCAATCCGGTCGCGTAGTGGATGCAAGCGATGCCACACCCGCGGCGCATCATCTGATCGAGCTTGGCAAGAATCGCCTCGGTATCGGGCAATCGTTGGGGCGGAAACGTGTCACCGATGAAGACCACACTGTCGGCAGAATCGAGCAACGATTCGTCCTTGGGCCATCCTTCCACCACGGTCGCATGCAACGCAGAAACATTCTCTGCATTTTCAACGCAATGAGCCATCAGCCGGGCTCCGGCTGCCACCTCGTGCGATCCTGGGGGGTGCGAGCTAGGACCGACGACAAACAAGATCTGCTTGGGTGTTTGAGCCATCGCGTTGGCTGCAGCGCCAAGCGTGATGGCCAAAGCGATCAGAAAAGACTTCATTTCAATTCCCTGGGTGGCGAGGGTTCCAACGCTACGAGGGTAGCATCGAACCCGTTTCGGCAAGGCATTTATGCAGGTCAAAGCAATGCTCCAAGTCGTGTCGGATATGACTCGATTTGGAATCCTTCACGTACTGTCGTAAGTATGGACGGTAATCGGGGTGGGCACAACATTCGATGATCCGCTCAGCACGGGCTTCGGGCGCCAGGCCGCGCAGGTCAGCGAGGCCTTGTTCGGTCACGATCACTTGCACGCTATGCTCATTGTGATCCACATGAGTGCACATGGGGACGATCGTCGAGATCTTTCCGCCCTTGGCGATCGAGGGGCAGAAGAACACGGACAGATAGGCGTTGCGAGCGAAGTCACCGCTGCCGCCAATCCCATTCATGATCGCGCTTCCGGAAACGTGCGTGGAGTTGGCATGCCCATAGATGTCCGCTTCGAGTGCCGTATTCAGCGCGATCACGCCCAACTGACGCACCGCGGCGGGATTGTTCGAGATTTCTTGCGGGCGCAAAATCATGCGGTTGGCAAAGTAGTTCATGTTGTCGGCCAACTCGATCATTTGCTCTGGCATCAGCGTCAGTGCGCAAGTGCTTGCACCACGAAGTCGGCCGCTGCGCAAAAGATCGAAGGCTGCGGATTGCAACACTTCGGTGTACATCAGGAAGTCGGGGATGTCAGGGCTGTCCCCCATGCTCTTGGTGACCGCGTTGGCAACGTTACCAACGCCGCTCTGCAGCGGTAAGAATTCCGGTGGGATGCGTCCTTCGGCCAACTCCTTGCTAAGGAAGCTGACCACGTGGCTTGCGATCGCCACACTCATTTCATCGGGATCCGCAAACCCGCCGAGCTCATCGGGTTCATCGGTTTCCACGATCCCCAGCACTTTGCTGGGATCGACTTGTGCGTAGGTTTTACCGATTCGTTGCAGGGGATGTTGCAGGCTGAGTGCAGGTCGATGCGGCGGAGGTTCAGGGATAACAATATCCGCCATGTCGCTGATTCGTCGCGACGGCCGCTTGTTCAATTCAATGATGACCTTGTCGGCTGTCTTGAGAAACGTAGGTGATGCACCGATCGATGTGGTCAAATAGACTTTGCCATCCTTTGTGATTTCAGACGCTTCGATCACCGCGACATTGACCTTGCCAAAGAAACCAAACAGCACGGATTGCGGAACGTGCGACAAGTGCATGTCAACGAACGCAACCTTGCCTGCATTGATTCTCTGACGCATCGATTTGGATGATTGATAAGGAGCTCGCCAGCTAACTGCATCCGCTTCTGCCAAGCGATCATCCAGGCTCTCGCCCGTGGAGGCACCTGTGATCACGCGGATTTGGAATGGCTTGCCTTGTTCGTGTAGCGCCGTAGCACGTTTCGCAATGGCGCGAGGAACCGCTTTTGCGGCCCCCGCTGCCGTAAAGCCACTCATCGCTACAAAGTCATTGTGGTTGATCAACTCGGCAGCTTCCTCGGCGGTTAACCGGGGGAAAGCGTTGCTAGACATCACTGTTATTCCTTAGATATGAACTGGGGCGGTAAGTCGTTAGGTCGGAAAGCCGATTGGATTCTAATCCGTGTTTTTCGATAGATGAAGGAGTCTCAACCCACTCGGGTTATCGTCGCGGCAAGAAAAGGATCTTTGCCCGAGAGTATGCTCGGCACTCCATCGATACCAAACGTGCAATTATGAATTTTCGATGTGCGTATTATTGACGCAGCCTTGATCCCCAAAGCCCGTTGATCGAGAGGCGAGATCGGTCGACGCTGGCGATCGAAAATGCCGGGTTCACGGCGTTAGTGGCGTTAAAGTTTCCAGGAAGTGGCCGCGAGGCAAGAATGCCGATCCTCGTCGGCGGTTGGTGGCGGTCCACGCGTACGGAGAGGCCCTATCTCGCCGAGATTCCGGTGTCATGCATTCATTAAGATTTCCGTTCTCAGATGCCGAAACGAAGGGAACCGGCCACTATACACAAGAACTTCTTGAAGTATTGTAATCAGCCGAGCGTGCTGATTCGAGGCACATTGGCCTCGCCAGGGCGACTCCTGTCCGGGCTCCCCTTCGGCGCCGATCTGCCCCTATTGAACCCGAGCGAGACAACGCCTACTCTCAGAACTGCTAGCCTCAAGGACCGTTTCCGCGTCCCCTTCTGGGCAGTCAACCCAAACGTCAAATCATCAAAATGACCATTAAGCAAGAACTCTTAGACGACCTCGAAAAGCGCCGCAAACAAGCCTCCTTTTTCGGTGGGCAAGAGCGAGTGGATAAACAGCATGCCAAAGGCAAGATGACCGCTCGGGAACGGCTCGACACGCTGTTCGATCACGCCACGTTCCAGGAATGGGGCATGCATGTGGAGCATGGGTGTCACGACTTTGGAATGGAAAAAAAGGTCTTGCCGTGTGACGGAGTCGTCACCGGTATCGGACAGTTGGATGGCCGTCCGGTCGCGTCGTTCAGTCAAGACACTTCGGTGGGAGGCGGTGCGCTAGGTCAGCGTCATGCAAAGAAAATTTGCGATTTGATGGACTACGCCAGCCATTGTGGATTGCCTTTCGTCGCGATCAACGATTCCGGCGGGGCTCGCATCCAGGAAGGCGTTGATGCTCTGTCGGGTTACGGTCAGGTGTTCTATCGCAACGTGGTGCTTTCAGGCTGCGTGCCTCAAATCGCCGTGATTGCAGGGAACTGTGCTGGTGGGGCAGCGTATTCCCCGGCGTTGATGGACTTTTTGATCATGACTCGCGAAAACGCGAACATGTTCATTTGTGGCCCGCAGGTGATCAAGGCGGCCACGGGCGTTGATACGACCATGGAAGAGATCGGTAGCGCGGCTGCAAACGCCAGCATTAGTGGTAACGTTCACTTTGTTGCCGAGAACGACGATCACGCGCTTGATTTGGTTCGCGACTTGCTCAGCTACCTGCCGTCAAACAATGTCGAGGATCCACCTCACGCGCCGACGCCGACGATCAGTTTGGAGTTGGACGAATCGATGAACGAGATCGTGCCAGCCGATTCCAAAGGCTCGATGGACATGTACGATGTGATTCGGCGAGTGGTCGATGGTGGTGTTTTCTTGGAAGTTCATCAGCAGTTTGCCCAGAACATGATCGTCGCGTTTGCTCGTGTTGACGGGATTGTGGTGGGTGTTGTTGCAAACCAACCCAAGGTCAAGGCCGGAACGATCGACATTGATGCGTCGGACAAAGCCGCTCGTTTTATTCGCTTCTGCAATGCTTTCAATATTCCTTTGTTGACGCTCGTTGATGTTCCAGGCTTTTTGCCGGGTGTCCAACAAGAACAGGGTGGCATCATTCGCCACGGTGCGAAAATGTTGTTCGCTTACTCGGCGGCGACGGTGCCCAAGATTACGGTGATCACTCGCAAGGCTTACGGGGGATCGTATTTGGCGATGTGCAGTCGCGACCTGGGTGCCGATGTCGTGTTGGCATGGCCCACCGCTGAAATCGCGGTCATGGGTGCCAATGGGGCGGTCAATATTTTGTATCGTCGTGAGATCAGCGGTGCGGAAGATCCTGATGCGAAACGCAAGGAATTGACCGACGAATACCATGCTCGCTTTGCGTCGCCCTACATGGCGGCTTCGCGTGGTATGATCACCGACGTGATCAGCCCCGCCGCGACGCGGGGTGCCGTGTCACTGGCACTGCGAAACACGCTGAGGAAGAGCGAAACACGTCCACCGAAAAAACATGGATTGATTCCTCTGTAATCCCGCTCGCCAGCGTCGCAAGGTTTTGGCTTGCTGCAAAGCCTTCCCCGCACCTTATTCTGAGCAGCGATTCCCGCCCGCTCGGTCCATCCTTCACGTTGATTTCCTTGAAAGAGTTTAAGAATGAAAAAGCTGAGAATCACGATTGGCGATAAAGCCTACGACGTGACCGTGGAAACACTCGAATCGGAATCGTCTCCGCAACCCTGGACCAACCGTCCCGCTGGCCCGGCGCCCTCCTCGGCTCCTCCGCCCGCAGCGGTCAAAGCAGCCCCTACCGCACCGAAACAAACGCTTTCTCGCGGTTCGATCACCAGCCCCATGGCGGGCGTGATTTTGTCCATCGACGTCGAAGAAGGCGAAAGTGTTGAGGATGGTCAACTGCTGTTGGTGCTCGAAGCGATGAAGATGGAAAACCAGATCATTGCACCTGCCGCTGCCACGGTGAAGAGTCTGCTTGTCGCCGTTGGCGAATCGGTCCAAGACGGACAAGTGCTCGTTGAACTTGAGTAAACCGAGACCTCCGGTTAATCAGAAACTGATTCGATCCACACAGAATATTGATTCCGATGTTGCTTTCGCTACAGACCGCTGTCGTGCCACTCTTCACGATCAATACCGAGGCTTTGTTTGAAGAAACAGGGCTGCCGCTGGCCATCATGGGGATGTTTGTTGTGTTTAGCGCGCTGTTGATTCTGATTTTTTGTGTCAGCATGTTGCCTCGCGCGATGGTCTTGCTCGACAAGTTCATGCCTGCAACTCCGCATCACGGAGCCGCGAAGCCGAAACCAAAGCCCAAAAAGAAGGAAGCGAAAGCCGCCAAGGCGGTGGCGGATGTTGGGGGAGTTTCGGAGGAAATCGCGGTCGTGATTGCCGCCGCAGTTGCTCAAGTGATGGACCAACCCCATCGTATTGTTCGGACCCGACAATTGACCGCAGCCGAGTTGGCTTGGACGTTACAGGGACGGATCCGACACCATGCTTCCCATAAGCTGAAACCACAAGGTCGCTAGGTTCGCTCCGGGGATTTCCCCTTTGGTGCGGATGTTTTTAGTGTCATGAAACCATATGAATTGACGTCTTTCCCTTGAACCGACAAGACGTCAAAGGATGTCTCGCTGATGATTCTGTCTTCTTACTTCCTCGACAAGCTTCAACAACTGCTGAACACGACCGCGTTTCCAAATCTCGAACTTGGAAACACGATCATGATTATCATTGGGCTGATTTTCGTCTACTTGGCGATTGCCAAGGATTACGAACCGCTGCTGTTGGTTCCGATTGGTTTCGGGATTGTGGTGGGCAACATCCCGGCGGTCGCCGGCATGCCGTTGAGCGTGTATGACGAAGGTAGCGTGATGCAGTACCTTTACTTTGGTGTATCCAAAGGGGTCTACCCGCCGCTGATTTTTCTCGGAATCGGGGCGATGACCGACTTTTCGACCATGTTGTCGAATCCAAAACTGATTTTGCTTGGCGCGGCGGCACAGATTGGTGTTTTCGGGACGTTTGCGGGTGCAATCGCTCTCGGTTTTAGTCCCAACGAAGCGGGCGCGATCGGGATCATTGGTGGGGCAGATGGTCCAACTGCGATCTTCTTATCGGCTAAGCTGGCCCCCGAGTTGCTTGGTGCGATCGCCGTCGCCGCTTACTCGTACATGGCACTCGTTCCCGTCATTCAGCCACCGATCATGAAGCTGTTGACGACGAAAAAAGAGCGACTGATTCGGATGAAGACGTCGAGGCAGGTTTCCACCCGCGAACGGATTCTGTTTCCGATCATTGCCTTTTTGGTTTGCACGCTGCTTGCCCCTGGGGCCATTGTGCTGATCGGGATGCTGTTCTTCGGCAATTTGCTTAAGGAATGCACCGTGACCGAACGTTTGGCTGTGACGGCAAGAACAGGCATGATTGATATCGTGACCATTCTGCTTGGGTTCTGTGTAGGTGCCAGCACCAGTGCACCCTATTTCCTCAACTACAACTCGATTTTGATTTTTGGTCTTGGAGCCTTAGCGTTCTCGGTCGCCACGGCGGGTGGTTTGTTGTTTGCAAAATTGATGAACCTGTTCTTGACTGAAAAAATCAATCCACTGATCGGTGCCGCGGGTGTCTCCGCGGTTCCCGATGCAGCGCGAGTGGTGCAGATGGTTGGACAGAAAGAGGACCCACAGAACTTCCTGCTGATGCACGCGATGGCGCCCAATGTCGCCGGCGTGATCGGATCGGCAATTGCTGCTGGGGTCTTGTGGTCACAACTAGTCAAGTAGGGCTCGACCCGCTGCCCATTGTTGTAGCCCCTTGAGCCGTTGGCGGCCACGGTGAAAATAGCTTTCGTTCAGGGTGCCAAGGTGGTCGATGATCGCTTGATCACGATCTTGCTTCGTCGAATCCAACGAATCGTCGTCCATTTCGACCCACCGCAAGGCCGCGAGCAAGCGAAACAATTCGTCTGCGATTCGTTGGTGTCCCTCCACCGTCGGATGAACATGGTCGACAAACCACTTGGGATCAGCATAGCGAGTCGTCCTGGGTTCGGCCAATAATTCCGGCGTATCGAGTAGCGACACGTTCGGAACGCCGACTAGCTGTCGAACGATCTGTTCCATTGCGGAGGTGGCACGCAGCGGACAAACGTCATGGTCTCGAGCCTGTAGCAACCAAGTTGCAGCCTCGTCGGCTTGCCCGTGCGATCGCGCATCGATGCCAAGCATGTAGGCGGCACCGGCATGATCCGGGTCAAGCTGCAAAAGCGAGCGACAGGCGGCGAGTCGTTGGTCGATGGGGCGGACCGTGTCACATGCCTTTTTCCAGAGCGCTGCCTGCTCCGACCTTTGGTCTTCCGTGAGGGAGCCAGGAAATGCGACCTTAAACGGTGGCGTTTTTACGACATCCGAGGCGGGAACACAGAACAGAAGTGGCACGTTTGCGGCTTGGCAAGCCACGATCATTCTTTGTAGCGAAAGCTCAAAATGGTCCACGACCTGTTGATGCCATGCCGGATCGCGGTGATAGGCATCGAGTCCGTTGTGTTTGTCGAGACGGGCCTGCACCTCCGCAGCCAATTGTGTTGGCTGAGATGTCGGGTCAGCGTCTTGGTGGATCCACTGTGACGCGAGTTCGACCGATCGAAGGTGACTCGCCGACGCGAGCAGGCGTGCGGCCCAGCGGGGAACGCGGCGCTGGGGGGCGTAGGTCCGATCTTCTAGGAACTCGTTGTGCCCGGTATAAACGATGATGCCATCCGGTTGGTAATTCAGCACTTCCTTGACGATGGCAGCCACCCGATAACTGGCGTAAGAAACGCCACCACAATTGATGACCTCCCACGGTGGATCGGGGTCGACCACACGGAGCTGCAACTCCAAGAACTTTGCAAACGACGTTTCCGTCGCGTAGGGGCGACCCTGAACGGTCGAGCCTCCTACAACAAACAGGCGTTTTCCTGTTTTTTGCAATGCAAACGACGCGGGCTGAAAAAAGTTGTAGCGCTCTTTCGGGATGCTCATCCGCTGACCCGTCGCGTCGACTTCGAACAGCGGACGCAATTGATGGAGGTCCACAAGCGGATCGTTGTCGACGGCATCTTGAATCGGCTCCGCCGATTTCGGGTAAGCGAGCCGCAAACTGAGCTCGATCAGCAGCAGCGGCAGCACCCCGACCAAGATCGCGAAAATGCGAAACAGACGCTTGCGACTTCGCGGGTGTGTCTCGGCGGATGAGGAGGATCGCATCGGATTTATTCAAGTTGTCGGCTCACACGGTAAAGATGTTGCGGCGTGCGAATCAGCAGTGAATCGGCAACGGGGACGGGGCTCGCCACGGTAAAGGGCTCTTCGTCTGCGACGGAGTTGGTGGCGAGCAGCGTCGGTTGTTCGGCATCGAGCGGACCGATCACAAACGTCGTCGCATTCTCTTGCGTGACATACAAATGGTTGTCGGTAATCAGTGGCGAACTGCTGAACCCGTGCCGCGATTTTGGGAGTTGTAGTTCCCAGATCGCAGTACCTGTTTCGAGATCGACGCAGCTGACCAAGCCACGATTCATTTTGCCATCACCGACAACATAGACCTTGTCGTCTTTGGCAGCCGGGGTTGGGACGTCACTGCCCAAATCATCGCGGAACCAGACAATCGCATCTTTCCCTTTGCCTGCGGCAAGCTGCGTCATGTTCACGGTCGTGATCGTTTCGCCTCGTGAATAGGGACACACAATCAATTCACCTTTGGCAACGGGTGATGCGATGGAGCGGAAGAATTCTTCGCCCCGCGGGTTGAAGCCCCCCAAACGCGCGATCTCTTCACCTGAATCGGCCCAATGGAGCGTCAGGTGATCGGCGCCCATGACCGCGATGCCCGATTTTCCGTTGATTCGAACATTGAGAGGGGTCGCGTAGCTCTGTGCGGCTTCTTTGGGTGCATCGGTGATGCGATCGGTTCGCCATAGCTCGTCACCGGTTTGTTTGTCAAAGGCTACTAAATAGCTCGGCCCCGATTGCATGACCGCAACCACGATGGCGTTTTCGGTCAGCAGGGGCGAAGTCCCCAGGTCCCACCAAAGGGTATCTTCACCGTAGCGGTCCTGAAGATTGGTTTGCCAGATCACCTGTCCGTCCCTGTTCACGCAGGCCAAATCACCGCTGCGGAAGTAAGCAAAGACGAACTGGCCATCGCTCACTGCGGAGGGATTGCTGCCGCCACCTTTACGGTGTTTGTTGCCGCGGTCGGTTCCGAGCGAAACCTTCCAGATAAACTTTCCCTCCGCCGTATCGATCGCCGCGAGGTTGTTGTTTCCATCGGCTCCGAAAGTGAGGAAGGCGATTTTTCCGGCCAGCACGGGGGTGCTGCCCCCGGTTCCCGGCAACTTGAGCTTCCACAGCACGTTCGACGACTCGGACCACTCGATGGGGAATCCGCTACCGGAGGCGACGCCACGCTGAGCCTCGCCCCTCCATTGCGGCCAGCTCGGCTCTTCGCCCTGGAGATTAAAAAAAGAGGCTAGCATGAGCAGCGCAGCGGTGGAAATCGGATAAACAGTGGGTTTTCGGGTGAATCGATTCATTCGGAAGCGTGATTTAGAGGAAAACGGTGGGGAGGACGGTCGATGTCTCGACCGCTTTGCTAGAATTCTATCGTCATTTGTCAGTGGTGTGATCACACCCTCATTGTTCCCGGTTGGCTTTCATGACTCGAACCCGCTTGATGATTGTTTTCGTTGTCGCCTGTGGCCTATCGCTCCACGGCACGTTGCCAGTGCATGCGGGGCAGGGAACCGATGGAGCCTCCCCAGGTCGGGAATCGGCTGCAGATCAGAAAAACCCGATTTCCATCGAGCAGTTGTCTGCGGACGACTATTCTCGTCGCCAGCAAGCCACGATGCAAATGTGGCGTTTGCGTGAGGTGTCCCGGCAAGCGGTCCAGGACGCGTCTCATCATCCTGACCCGGAAGTGGCGGATCGAGCCAATTGGATTTTGCGGCAATGGCGTCGCGGATCGCTGCCGGACACCCCACCGGAAATCGCAAGATTGCTTGAGGGCAATGACGACCCAGAGGTGCTTGAGGAGTTGATGGATGCGGGGCAGTTTCGGGCCGTCGTGGTCGCGATCGAAGAATCGGCGGGGACGGCTGATCGCGACCTGTTGCATCGGCGACTCGCCGCCGCCTTGACTCGGAGGTTTCCGGTCTATGTTCGTTTGGCCATCCGCGACGATACCACCATGGATCTGTTGCGTCTCGTCGACTTGATCGCGGATTCGAAAGAGATGTCCGTCTGTCGAGTTCAATTGATGCAAGAACTCGGTCTGGAGGTCGATGATCGTTCGTTGCTACCGAGTGCGTCTGAGCACTGGTCACCGCTGTTGAAGCTGCAATCCAAAATTGTCGTCCTTGCTGTCTTGGGACGAATCGATGAAGCTGCCGAGATCGCCAGACAAAGCGGAAATGATTCGCTGGTGAGGGTCTGCAAGATGCTCGCAGGCCAGTGGCAAGACCTGGCCATCCAAGCGGTGGCCTCGGCGGAAGCGGTCGGTCCGGACGCCATCGAAGCGATCCCGTTTTGGTGTCATGCGCTGGTGGCGGCTGATCGCTGCGACGACGCGGAAATCCGTCGTCAGGCGGTGGCGTCGCTGTGTGGGGACGTCGACAAGGCGACCGATCCGATAACGGAGCGTTCCCCAGGAGACGACAATGACTCCGATGACGAGTTTGGTTTCATGCGTCAGCTTCGATGGAAGTGTTTGGCGAGTCACGGATACGTCGAAGAAGCCGTCGAGCAACTCAGGGAGATTCGACCCGATGCGGCTGCCAAGTTAGCGATTGCTGCGGCGCGGACCGATTTGGCCTTCGAAATCCTCGATTACCCCTACGATCAAATCGACTTGCAACTCGCGAATTGGATCCATGCAGCAATCGATGCACAGCGAGCAAATGGCTCCAGTAAGCTTGACCCAGGGGTGCGACGTGTTTTGTCGCTGATGCACTGTCTGATCGCAGTGGGTCGTGATCAAGACGCGTGGACGATTGCCAGTCGTTTGTCGGATTCAACGATCCCGGTTGGCGACGTTCGAATTCGCGACTATGTGCTTCAGTCACTGACGCGAACCCAGCGAACCGATTGGCTTGCTCGGTTGGCGGTCCGACCTGGTGAGAATGCGATCACGGGGACCTCGGAACAGTTTTTGATCTTGTCGGTCCCTGACATGGATTTAACAACATGGAAATCGCTGACCGAGTCGATGGCTCGGTTGAAGCCGGCGGTCCCTTTTGCCCGCCGTATTCAGATGATTTATTCGCTCTGCAACGGTGAGATTCCTCGGGGATTTGATCCCGAGAAGGATTTTGCGAGTCTGTATGAAGAATTGGTCACGGGGCGAAACGCCTTGCCGCCTTCGATTCGCCAGGCGTTTGTCCGCCGGATCACACCGCGCTACCTCAATTCGAACATCGTCTCCTTTTTTGCACGCCATGGTCGGGCGGAAGCGGCGTCGAATTGTTTGCTGACCCTGCTTCAGCGTGGCGACCTTGAAGCGGCCATCATGCTTGCCGAGGATCAGCTGGACCACGGCCGTGCCGAGCAAGCGAGCGAATCCTACGATAAGGTTTGGGAAGCGGTCGCTGCCCCGACGACTCGTGGTACCTATTTTCGTCAAAGCTCCGATGAAACTCATTTTTTGGCAAAGGCGCTTGTGGGTCAGTGGGTCTTGTCGCGTCGCTTGGCCCACACACAGCAGGCGGCGGAGCTAGAGCGTCAGGTCCGGTTGACTCTCTGTTCGCCTTCGACCGAGCTCCGCCGGACGCTGCTGGAATATCTCAGTGAACGGGGGGAAACCGAGATGGCGGTGCACGGGTACCGCACGCTGTTGCCGCTGACAGCGTTTGGTTCTGCCGAGTCGACCGAATTGTATGACGTGGCCCGTGTCTATGCAGCGATCATCCATGATACCGATCCAAGGGAAGCAGCCCGTTGGCTCGACTTGGCCGTTGGTGGAACGTTCGAGTCCACGGACTTTCATCCTCCTGCCTATATCTCGTTGAATGTCTTCGTCCGTCGCTGGGCACTCGAAGCCGCGATCAAAGACCAAGATATCGATGCAGCGAAGCAACATCTTGATCGTATCTACCAGCTGGATCCGATGGACATCGATGTTGCCGAACGTCTGCTTCCGATGATGAAAGGTACCATGATGCAGGATGTTGCTTCCGGTGCATTCGATCGGATTTGGTCCGCCGGGCTCCGCTACCTGCGAACCTACCCTTTCGATTCCATGGCTGGAAACAACTTGGCATGGGTCGCGGCCATGAACCAACGCCATTTGAAGCAAGCAACAAGGATTTCGGAACAAGCGGTCTACTTTGAACCCGACAGCGCGATCTATCGAGATACGCTTGCTGAACTGCTGTTTCTGGCGGGTGAAACGGAGCAAGCCTTGTCGATTGAGAGGAGCTGCATTCTTGACGATCCCGGCCAGTGGCATCTGCATGAGCAGATGGAAAAGTACACCAAGGCGATGGACGGTGGTTAGACGATCGCAGGTAACCTAGAAGCTATCCGAAAAGGGGTCTGACCCTCTCTTGGTCTGAGCGTATCGGTAGCGAATCCATTGGAAAACAACGAGTTTTTTTAGCAATCGAAACGTCGGTCGACAAAGGGTCAGACCCCTTTTCGGATAGCTTCTTAAAGGGGTTCGACGTCGAGCCGATGGAATCGGTAACGACAATCGTATGCACCCAAAAACAATTTCGACCTGTCAGGCGTCGACCAATAATCATCCAACGACAAGTCGTCTCGCTTGCCTTGCCAGTCGATGATTTGTCCTCCATCGATTTGTACTCGCACGCCATTCTTCCGGACGGTGACGATGATTTGCGACAAGCGACCTTGCTGAAGCACCGCACCTGTCCATGTGGTTTCGTTGCCAACATTCCGCCCCGCCACGTTTTCGATCGCACTCATCGTGTTTTCTTGTTTCCCAAAACCTAGCAAAGTCAAGAACCGACGGTCGCCGGAACGTTGTCCCAAGATCAGGCCCGTCGGCGGATCAAGCGGCTCCACAATCAAGGTCATGCGGTATTCCTCGGGTGGGGTGTAGGGCAATTCGATGCGAACGCCGTACGCTTTGGAACTCTCGAGCTTGCCGTCCTGGTGGGTCCATTGGCCGACCTGCCAGCACTGGATTGGATCAAGGCGATCCAATAAGTCGAATACATTTCCGGGTTGAGTGGACCGCAAAACCGTGGAACGCGATGGCGGCGCTGTTGCTTTCCCCACGGGGACGACAAGGTCTTGGGACAATGCAATGGGTTGAGGGTTGTGAGCGGGATCGTTTCGCACTTGAAAATAGCCCCACAATTCAACGCGTTCCCCCCCAGCCAGCGTTGCGTCGACACGGTAGCTTACCGGCGTCGGTCGATCGAAGCGGCCAAGGCTTGCAAGCTTCGGCGCATCGTCAGCCCACTGCTGTGGCCGTTCGATCCAGGCACCGTTGATCGCGGTTTGTAGCCGCACTCGCAGCGAATCAACGTGTACCCCATCAGGCCAATCGAGCCTTAAATTCACATCCTGATCCGGAGCCGGGACCATCGGATCGGGCAAGGCTCGAAAGCGAGTAAAAAGCTCTAGTTGTGGGGTCGCGGCGATGGGCTCGGGGTGCCACTGCATTCGCGACTTTTGATCCTTGTCAAGCCAAGATTCGCTAAGCCATCCGTTGTATTGTCCCAGGCTCATCACGGAGCCGTTTCCGGGCTCGGGGTGCGGAAGCCCAACGGTATGGCCGCAGCCTTCATGGTAGATCACACAATCGCAGCCTCGGTAGGGAACACGCCATCCGTCGCCACTAACCAATCCCCAACCGACACCGCGATTGGCGAGGTAAGTGGCTCTCGCACCACCGGACGCAGCGCCAGGAAAATGCTGACCTTGATTCAGATTTCCTTCAAATTCAAGGGTTCCATCTTGTTTCGGATGCAAACGATAGAAATCATCAAGCGGGCGCCAATTGATGTCGCTGAGGACTAACAAAATTCGAAACGCCTTACTCTCGTCTTTGGCGAATTCCAGTCGACGGTCCGCTTCGCGAAGCGTCTGGAAAAAAATCGAATTTGCATCACCCGCCCGTAGCTGCTCGGTCGTGTGTTCCGAAAAAAACGGTTCCGCCAACGCGATGGTCTTCATCAGGGATTGAGACCCAAACTCACGCTGATGAAACAACTCGATACGACGGCAATAGTAATCGACTCGATCGCGCCAATCGGGCAGTGGTTGCCGATCCGAAGGGACGAAGTAGACAACGGTCACCTCGATTTTGTCCGTCGAGTGTCTTCCGTCCCAAGTGGTTGTTGCTTGGGCGAACGGCACGAACGATGCAAGCACGAGCAGAAAGCAAATGGGTTTCATGTTAGATCGAAGGGAATGGAGGGGTGCGACAATTCGCGTCATGCGGCGATCGGGCAATGCACGCCCATGGATTTTGCGGATGAGGTACATTCTGTTCTCCCCGAGGCTAAGATCCTGAGGCTAAGATGTCGTTCCTTGGATCACGCAACACTTGTTTTACCAGAGAAGGATCATTCCATGTTATCCGTTCGTTCCCTCAGTCGTCGCCGCGTGATCCTTTCGGGTGCCGCGCTAGCCACTTCCGCAATCGTTGGGCCTCGTCGTTTGCTTGCAGCGGCCGATCTCGAATCGAAGTTGAGGTTTGGTATGGTCACGTACCTTTGGGGGAAAGACATGACGTTGCCTGAACTCTTGAATCAATGCACCGTGGCGGGCATTGGGGGCGTCGAACTCCGTACCGAACACGCCCATGGCGTGGAGCCGACTCTGTCGAAGGCCGAGCGACGTGATGTGCGCAATCGTTTTGCCGAGTCCCCCGTGGAATTGGTGGGCTATGGTTCCAATTGTGAATATCACAGTGACGATGCGAACCGGGTCAAGGCAAATATCGAGCAGACCAAGCAGTACATCCGGTTGATGCATGATTGTGGAGGGACGGGAGTGAAGGTGAAACCGAATGGATTTTCCAAGGGTCTCTCACGCGAAAAATGCATCGTCCAAATCGGTGAATCTTTGAACGAAGTTGCCGCCTATGGCGAGCAGTATGGCCAAAAGATTCGATTAGAAGTGCACGGGAAAGGCACCAGCGAATTGCCCGTGATCCGAGAGATTTTACAGACCGCCACGCATCCCAACTTGTTTGTTTGCTGGAACTCCAACCTCGTGGATCTTGAGGGTCAAGGGCTCGAAAAGAATTTTGAAATGGTCAAGAGTCGATTAGGTGATACGGTTCACGTCCGGCAATTGGATCTTGGCGATTACCCCTATCCACAGCTGATCGAACTGCTGAAGTCCGCTGCGTTTCAAGGTTGGATCTTGCTGGAAGCCCATTCGAACCCCGAGAACAAGGTGAAAGCGATGATTCAGCAGCGTGAAGTCGCCGAGCGATTGATCGGTTAGGTTCCGCGTCCCTGATTTTTCCTGGCATCCGACATCTCGAGACCTTTTGGGTTACAATTCGGGTGCGTCCCTATTGTTGCATTCCTTTACCCACCTACGTCTGCTTTTAATCGAAAAGGCACCTTCATGACCAATCGACGTGATTTTCTCAAAGCCTCTGCCGCAGCTGGAGCGGTTTCCTCGGTTCCCTATTTTGCTTCGACTCAAAAAGCATTTGCCAATGACGCGGCAAATGACCGACCCGTGATTGGATGCATCGGCTTAGGTGGCATGGGACGCGGTGACCTGGGTGGTCATCGTCAATTTGGTGACGTGGTTGCGTTGTGCGATGTCGACACACAGCAGATCGCTCGAGCCAAAGAACGTAACGAGGGAAAAGGGGACGAGTACACCGACTATCGTGAAGTACTCGATCGCGATGACATTGACGTAATTAGTTGCGTCACGACCGATCATTGGCACACAAAGATCTGCATCGAAGCTCTTGAGGCGGGCAAGCATGTCTTCTGCCAAAAACCTTTGACGCTCACGCTGGAAGAGAACCAACTCATCCGCAACGCCTGCGATAAGCACAAGGACAAAGTCTTCTTTGTCGGGACGCAGCAGCGTAGCGACGGCAACAAATTCCTTCGTGCCGTTAATATGGTGCAGAAAGGACTGTTGGGAGACATCAAGAAAGTCACCGTTGGAATCAACGGAGGCAGCGTTGGCGGCCCGTTTAAAACGACCACGCCGCCCGACAGTTTGGATTGGGATTTTTGGTTGGGCCAAGCTCCCAAAGTGGATTACATCCCGCAACGATGTCATGGTACGTTCCGATGGTGGTATGAGTACTCGGGCGGAAAGTTCACCGATTGGGGCGCTCATCACATCGACATCTCCTTATGGGCGCTCAAGCAAAACGATGCAGGGACCGGACCGGTTTCCTTTGATGGCAGCGACGCTCATCATCCGGTACCGTATCAAGATGGCTATCCCACGGTGGACGACTGCTATAACACGGCAAACGATTTCGCCATTCCATGCAAATTCGCCGATGGCGTCGAAATGGTCGTCGATAGCCGGAGCGACAACGGAATCTTGTTCGAAGGATCCAAAGGGCGTATCTTCGTCAGTCGTGGCAAGATCACGGGAACGCCCATCGAAGAAGGTTGGGATAAAGGGAAGTTCGATCAGGACGATTTGTCGGCTCTTTACAAAGGCAAGCCATTCGAAGGCCACAAGAACAACTTCTATCGTTGTATCCGCGAAGGCGGATTGCCGGTGTCGGACGTCTACAGCCATCTGCAAACGATGAATTCGTGTCACTTGGCCGCAATCGCCGCGAGATTAGGCCGCGAGATCAAATGGGATCCGAAAGCCGAAAAGATCGTTGGCGACGAACAGGCCGCTGCGATGTTCGCTCGCGAGCAACGCAAAGGCTTTGAAATTCCTCGCGTTTAGACGTATTTTTTCTTTCACGTCGCCACCGTCGCACGCGAGCTTATCTACACGGTATTGCTCGCATGGTAGGTGATTGATCCTGAGGGATGTGCGATTTATAAGTTGCGGTATCGGATTGAGAAAGACATATACGGTCGTAGATGGGGATGAAATGCTCGCTGCAGAGTAAAACCAAGTGATATCTAACTTCCCCTGATTTCACTCGGAGCAACGAGCAATGTCGAAAATAACCTATCACGTCGGACTGGACTATCACCAACACAGC